>JBPCJV010000158.1:0-13737 GCA_051004925.1 Acidimicrobiales bacterium
CCCAGCCTCCCGGGACCTTCCGCGTGCTCAGTCGCCGGGAGGCCTTGACCCTGCTCGGCATGGCCGGGGTCGCCCTCTTTCCCGCCTGCGCGTCGGGCAAGTCGCCCTCGGCCGGATCCGCCGCCGGCGCCACGTCGACGACGGCGGCCGGGTCGTCCGCGGGTGCGTCGACCTCGGTCGCGCCCCAGACGGCGGCGTGCGTGCTGGCGCGCGAGGCCACCGAGGGGCCGTTCTACCTCGACATCGACAAGGTCCGCAGCGACATCACCGAGGGCCGGCCGGGAGCGCCGCTCGAGCTGCAGATCACCGTCGTCGCCGCCGACGGCTGCGCCCCGATCCCCGACGCCGCGGTCGACATCTGGCACACCGACGCCGGCGGTCTCTACTCGGGAGTGGGACAGGGTGGCGGCGCCGACAGCCAGACCTTCCTCCGCGGCACCCAGCTAAGCGATGCCAACGGTCTGACCACCCTCCGGACCATCTACCCGGGCTGGTACATGGGCCGGGCCGTGCACATCCACATGAAGGTCCACGTCAGCGGGGCCGAGGTGCACACCGGCCAGCTCTTTTTTGACGACGACTTCACCAGGACCGCCTACCAGGCCGCGCCCTACAACGCCCGGCCCGGGCCCAACCAGACCAATGCCGAGGACGGCATCCACCGCAGCGCAGGTGCGGCGTCGGCCATCGTCCCTGTCGTCGCGCAGGGCAACGGCCACGTGGGCCGGATCGTCGTGGGAGTCAAGCAGGCAGGCACCGCCAACCGGGCCTGACGACCCCCTCACCGGGGCCCCGGCGTTCGATCCCGTAAACCCGACCACGCGGGCGGTGGCAGTACTGTTGGCCGTCGTGGTGGCGACACAGACCGGCGGGGCATCGGCGACCGGGGTTTCGGGAATCCGCGCCGCGGGACCTCGCCTGCCCGACCACCTCGGGCGGGCCTGGCGGGCCGCTCTGGTCGTCGTCCCGGCCGCGGTGTTGCTGGTCTACGGCTACGCGCACCGGTTCATGTCCGACGACGGACTCATCTACACGAGGGTCATCCGCCAGATCCTCGCCGGCAACGGTCCCGTCGTCAGCGCCACCGAGCGGGCCGAGGCCTCCACGAGCACGATCTGGCCGTGGCTCGTCGCCGCCGGGAGCTGGATCACGAGGGTGGAGCCCGACCGGCTCGCCGTGTTCGGCGGCCTGGCCATGACCGTCGCCGGGCTCGGCCTGGCCGTGGATGCCACCTGCCGTCTGTACAGCGTCGCGGGCAGATCGCCGGTGCTGCTGCCCGCGGGCGTGATCGTCCTGCTCGCCGTGCCACCGGTCTGGGACTTCGCCAGCTCCGGTCTCGAGACAGGCCTGGGGACGTTGTGGCTCGCCGCCTGCTGGTGGCTCCTCGTCCGAGCCCGGCCTGCCCAGCGTCGCGCTCAGGGGGCCGCTCGGTTGTCGGCGCGTGGAGCTGCCCTCGTGGCCGTGGTCTTCGGGCAGGGGCCGCTGATCCGCCCCGATCTCGCCATCGTCTCCGCCTGCTTCCTGGTGGCCCTGCTCCTGCTCGTCCGGCCGGGCTGGGTGACCGGCGTCCTGCTCATGGTCGCCGCCGGCGCCCTCCCGTTGGCCTACGAGCTCTTCCGGGCCGGGTACTACGGGGTGCTCCTGCCCCTTCCGGGGCTGGCCAAGGAGGGGACGAGGTTCTACTGGCCGCGGGGCCTCCACTACCTGGGCGACTTCCTCAGCCCTTACTGGCTCTGGTGGCCGCTCGCCGGGGTGGCCGTGCTCCTCGCCCTCGTGGCGGTGCGACACTCCGTGCCCCGGCACGTGGGTGTCGGGCGGGACAGCGTGGTGGTGCTTACACCGGTGGTCGCCGGTCTGCTGCTCGGCATCTACGTGGTCGCCGTCGGCGGGGACTTCATGCACGGCGCATGCTGCTGCCGCCGCTGATGATGCTCCTGCTGCCCGTCCTCGTCGTGCCCGCCACCAAGGTGAGCCTGACCGCCGTGGTCGCCATCGCCGTGTGGGGCCTCGTCGGCATGACTCCGCTGCGCCCTCCCTTCAACGGTGGCCCCGGCGTGCAGTACATCCGCGGTGTCGACATCGCCATGACGGGGACGGCCAACCCGGTCACGGCCCCGCAATGGATCGACGGGTTCGGCGCCTTCCCGGAACAGGTCGAGTCCGGACTGGCGGCAGGCCGGCCGACGCTGTTGTACGGTGACCCCTCGAACATGCTCCGGGCCGACGCCCGTCCCGACATCGGATCCCGCCTCGTCGTGCACGCGGGATGGCTCGGCGTGACCGGTGCCGTCGTCCCCCTTGACCAGACCATCACCGACGAGTGGAGCCTCGCGTACCCGCTCGGGGCGCACTTCGAGATGACCCGACGGGCCATCTTTCCCGGCCACGAGAAGCCGGTTCCCTGGGTCTGGTTCCTTGCCGACTACGCCGACCCGGCCGGCGCCGCCCCGCCGGGTGCCGACCCCGCGGCCGTGGCCGCAGCACGGCGCGCCCTCGGGTGCGGCGCTTTGCGGGAGCTGCAGGAGTCGGTGCGGGAGCCGATGACGTTCAGCCGGTTCTGGAAGAACCTCGTCGGGTCGGTGAGCCGCACCCGCTTGCGGGTCCCCACCGATCCGCATGTCGCCGAAGCGCGGTTCTGCCCCACGCCCTGATGCCGGGACTCACATGCCTTCGGGGTCCCCCTGGGGATGGCTGGGTTCCACGCCGCGGCGGCCCTCCAGGATGGCGCCGATCATCGACACCAGGATCAGCACGCCACCGGGCAGCGCCATCCAGATGCCGAAGACGAGGCCCAGGCCGACCAGGCTGAGGCCACTGGCGAAGGCGAGCGGCCACACGCTCGACTCCGGGAAGGAACCGATGCGCCCCGCCCCCTCCTCGATGGTGGCGTCGGTCCGGTCCTCCGGCCGCGGCGGGCGCCCCTTGGCGCTCCAGATCAGGTACACGCCGGGAATGGCCCCCAACCCCACCGTCGTGAACAGCAGGGTGGTGCCCGCGGGCTCGTAGCTCACGAACCAGTAGATGACGGCGATGAGCAGGAAGAAGGCGGCGGTGATCACGAAGATCACGCCCTCGATCTTCATTCGTCGACCACTTCGTCGACCCTACTGCTGCGGTCCTCACCCTTCGAGGCCAACTGGGGCTCGCCGTACTTGGCGTCCCAGACCGGGCGATCCGAGCGGATGGGCGGCAGCGAGGTGAAGTTGAGGGGCGGCGGCGGCGATGTGGTCCACCACTCGAGGGTGTGGCCCCCCCACGGGTCGTTGCCTGCGGGCACGGGCTTTCGCCACGCCGCCCAGAGGTTCCAGATGAAGAACATGGTGGAGATCCCGATCAGGAACGAGCCCACGGTCGACATCATGTTGAGCCACGACAGCCCCTCACCGGGCGTGTAGCTCTCGATGCGCCGTGGCATCCCGCGCGCACCGAGGATGTGCTGGGGGAAGAAGGTGAGGTTGAACCCGATGAACAGGGCCCAGAAGTGGAGGTGTCCCCAGCTCTCCCGCAGCATCCGTCCCGTCATCTTTGGGTACCAGAAGTAGGCGGCCGAGAAGCCCGCGAACACTGCGCTGCCGAACAGCACGTAGTGCATGTGGGCCACCACGAAGTAGGTGTCGTGCATTTGGAAGTCGATCGGGGGCGACGCCAGCAGCACGCCGGACAGCCCGCCGAGCAGGAACACGACCATGAAGCCCAGGGAGAACAGCATGGGCGTGGGGAAGGTGATCTTCCCGCCCCACATGGTGCCGATCCAGTTGAAGAACTTCACCCCGGTCGGTACCGCGATCAGGAACGACATGGCCGCGAAGTACGAAAGCTGCACGGCGCCGGTGGTGAACATGTGGTGGGCCCAGACGCCCACCGACAGGCCGGCGATGGCCAGGGTGGCGAAGACGATGCCGTTGTAGCCGAAGATGGGGCGTCGCGAGAACACCGGTAAGACCTGGGTGACCACGCCGAAGAACGGTAGGACGATGATGTACACCTCCGGATGGCCGAAGAACCAGAAGAGGTGTTGCCACAGGATCGGCACCCCCCCCCGGTCGACGTCGAAGATGCGCATCCCGAAGTGGCGGTCGCCGAACAGCAGGGCGAGGGCGGCGGTGAGCACGGGGAAGGCCATGAGCGCCAGCACCGACGTCACCAACATGTTCCAGGTGAAGATGGGCATACGGAACATGGTCATGCCCGGGGCCCGCAGGCAGAACACGGTCGTCACGATGTTCACCGCGGTGGCGATGGTGGCGATGCCGGTGAGGAGCAGCCCGATGATCCACAGATCGGTGCCGGCGCCGGGCGAATGCACGCCGTCGGACAGGGGCGCGTAGGACACCCACCCGAAGGCCGCCGCGCCACCCGAGGTGAGGAACCCGGAGACGACGAGGATGGCACCGCCCAGGAACAGCCAGTACGACAGGGCGTTGAGCCGGGGGAAGGCCATGTCTGGAGCGCCGATCTGCAATGGCACGAAGTAGTTCGCCAGTCCGAACCCGAACGGCGTGGCGAACAGGTACATCATGATCGTGCCGTGCATGGTGAAGACCTGGTTGAAGTCCTGCTGGTCGAGCACGTTGCCATCGGGCACGGCGAGCTGCGAGCGCAGCAGCAGGGCGAGCACGCCCGCCAAGCAGAAGAAGAAGAAGGAGCTGGCGATGTAGCTCTTGCCGATCACCTTGTGGTCGGTGGTCGTGAACCAGTGGAGGAGCCCGGTGGCCTCCGGGTGCTCCTCGGGCCCGGAGGGGGGTGCGGCTTCCTTCTCGTCGACGAGGGTCATGACGTCACCCGGGCTTCCTGCTGGGACAGCCAGCGGCTGTAGTCGGCGGGGCTGACCACGGACACGTCGAACAGCATGTCGGCGTGACGGAGCCCGCAGAACTCGGCGCAGTGGCCGAGGAACGTCGCTTCCTCGACGGGGTGGAGGTCGAAGGTCTGCACCAGGCCGGGCGTGGCGTCACGTTTGAAGAGGAACTCCGGCACGAAGAAGTTGTGGACCACGTCGACGGCCTGCAGGGTGATGCGCGTCGTCTGGTTTACGGGCAGCACGAGCGTCGGCTTCTCCACGCCCTGGGTCGAGATGGTCACGGGCGTGCCGGTGTACTGGAACTTCCAGCCCCACTGGTAGGCGGTGACCTCGACACGAACGGCGGGATTGGCCGAGATGGTGTCGATCCGGTCCTGGGTGGTGGCGGTGAAGTAGAAGAGGCCGGCCACGATCAGCAGGGGGACCACGGTGTAGCCGATCTCCAGGGGGATGTTGGCCGCGTGCTGCGACGGGATCTCGTCGTCGCGTTTCCGGAAGCGGATGATCACGTAGAAGATCAGGCCCCAGACGATGACCCCCACGACCAGGGCGGCGATCACCGAGCCCTGCCACAGGCGGAACGTGTCCTGCCCCTGGGTGGTGGCCCCCCGGTGGGCGCCGAAGTCGGGGACCTCGCAGCCGGTGAGGACGAGCAGGCCCACGATCGACGCGGTGACGGCTGTCCAGCGCAGGCGCCGGGCGACGCGGGGCGCGCTCAACGCGCGCTCCGTTCGGGAGACGACGGCCGCTCGCCCTCGGCCGTCACCGCGTCCGGCAGGGGCTCCGGAGTCGGGTCGGCGTCGGGCTCACCGACGGGCAGGGGCGCGGGGTGGGAGTCGTACCCACCTTCGGGCGACCGGTCGATCAGCTCGGGGGTCTTGCGCCGACCCGCCTTCGCCGCGGACAGCTCCTTGCAGATGCGATAGGTCATGAGGCCGGTGACCAGGGGCACGAGGAAGACCAGCAGGCGGAAGGTCCACACGATGGAGTTGACCGAGAGACTGAACTCCACGGCCAGCACGTCGGTGGCGCCGGCGAGGAACAGCACCAGCAGGAACGAGAGCGTCGACACGCCGAGGGCGGTGCGCACCGGGCGGTCACGCGGACGGTCGAGGATGTTGTGGGGCTCGCGGTCGCCGGTGATGCGGGCCTCGATGAAGGGCCACATGTAGAGGGCGCTGAAGACCACCCCGGAGAAGAGCACTCCGGGGAAGAACGGGTTGGGGATCTCGTACCCCCAACCCCGCCACTCCCACGCGGGCATGAGGCGCAGCGCCCCCTCGAGCCATCCCATGTACCAATCGGGCTGGGACGCCGAGCTCACCTTCTCGCTGACGAACGGACCGTAGAGCCAGATGGGGTTGATCTGGGCCAGCCCGCCGAGGGCGGCGATCACCCCGGACACGATGAAGAGCAGGCCCGTGCTCTTGGCCGTGTACGTGGGCCACAGCGGGGAGCCCACCACGTTGTCCTCGCGGGCCCCCGCGATCTTGAACTGCGTGTGCTTCTGGTGCCACATGATGGCCAGGTGGGCGCCGAGGAGGATGGCGATGGCGGCGGGCACCAGCAGGATGTGGATGCCGTAGAGGCGGGAGATGATCATCTCCGACGGGAACTCGCCGCCGAACAGCAGGAAGGCGGCCCACGTCCCGATGAGCGGGATCGACAACAGGATCGAGTACATGATCCGCAGCCCCGTGCCCGACAGCTGGTCGTCGGGCAGGGAGTAGCCGGCAAATCCGTTGAGGATGGCGAGGAGCAGCAGCGACATTCCCACGATCCAGTTGAGCTCGCGGGGGCGGCGGAAGGCACCGGTGAAGAAGACGCGGCAGAGGTGCACGACGATGGCACCGATGAAGAGGATCGCCGCCCAGTGGTGCATCTGTCGCATTACCATGCCCGCCCGCACGTCGAAGCTGATGTCGAGGGTGGACTTGTACGCCGCCGACATCTCCACACCGCGCAGCGGTGCGTACGAGCCGTCGTAGATGACCTTGTCGAGGCTGGGGTTGAAGAAGAAGGTGAGGTAGATCCCGGTGACGATCAGGACCACGAAGGCGTAGAGCGCCAGCTCGCCCAACATGAACGACCAGTGGTCGGGGAAGATCTTGTTGAGCGCGGTGCGCACGAAGCGCGACGCGGCCAGGCGGTCGTCGAACCACCCGGCGACGCGCCCGACGCGGGGCTTCTTCTTCGTCTTCGTCCTGCTCACGACTCGCGGTTCCAGAAGCCGGGCCCGACCGGCTCGGTGTAGTCGCTGCGGGCCCGCAGGAAGCCGTCGCGATCGACCATGATCGGCAGCTGGGGCAGCGAGCGGGTGGCGGGGCCGAACACCGGCTGGCACCCGGCCAGCACGTTGAACGTGGACTGGTGGCAGGGGCAGAGCATCTCCTTGCGGGCGTGCTCGTACAGGCCCACGGGGCAACCGGCGTGGGTGCACAGCTTGGAGAAGGCCAGATACCCCGCCGGTGACCAGTCCTCACGGCCGGGCCGCGTGGTCACGGGCGAGTCGTCGACCCGGAGCAGAAGGGTCTGGGCGTCGTCCTCGCCGATGTGTCCCTCGGGAAACACGGTGATGTACCCGCTCACCTCGAGCTCGTCGACCCTCACGGGCCTGCCGTCGGTGTTGACCAGCAGGGCCCCCGGGGTCCACGGGGTCTCGAAGAGCTGCCGCCCCGGGTTCGGGCCGAGGGAGCGGATGGGGAAGACCAGCGCCGCGCCCAGGGCACCGAAGCCCCCGAGGAGGAACGTGAGGAGGAGCTTGCGCCGGCCGAAGGCCTCCTCGCCGCGCACGAAGGCGGAGGTGAACTCGGCCCGGTCCTCTTCGCTGCCGATGAGGTTCTCCCGCTCCTGTTCGAACGGGCCGTGGGGCATGAGCTGCTTGCCCCACAGGGTCATGCCGAACCCGAGCCCCCCGAGGCACAAGAACAGCAGGGCCCCCTCGATCTGGGTCTGGCCCCCCAACCCGTAGGTGACGGCCAGGCCGATGCCGGCGAACGTGGCGACGACGAACGACGCGCCGACGCCGGTCTCGGTGCGCCGGGGGTTCTTGCTGCTGATGGCCAGATGGCGGTCGTCCTCGGTGGCCGCCTCCAGGGCCTCGTTCTCGCTGACCTCGCTCCGGCGGTCGCGCTCGCCCTGGTCGTCGCTCCTCTTCCTATCGCTCTTCCCCCGGTCGCTGCGGTCCTCCGCTTTGCTTAGGTCCTCGCTCATGCCCGCGTACCCAGCCAGGCGACGAATGCCATCAGCGTGCCCAGCCCGAACAGCAGGCCCACGAGGCCCTCGGTGACGGGACCGAGATGGCCGAGGGGATTGCCTCCGGCGTCTTCGGGATGCTGGAGGTACATCACGTAGCGCACGATGTCGTTGAGCTCCTCGTCGGACAGCGTGTCGCGGCCGAACACGGGCATGTTCCCGGGCCCGACGCGCGGGGCCCCGGCGATCTCGGTGGCGGTGGACTTGAACAGGTCGGGGGCGAAGGCGCCGTAGCTCAACGCCCCGCCGACCGCAGCGGCGTTGTGGCAGGCCGCGCAGTTGAGCAGGTAGAGCTCGCCGCCGCGGCTCAGTGACGCCTTCTCGAGGTCGAGCCTGGGGATGGGTGGCCCCCCGGGGCCGAAGGTGGACACGTAGGCCACAATGGACGCGATCTGCTGGGGGTCGTAGGCCGGCGGCTTGCGCACGGCCTGGGGGTCGTTGGTGTTGGCCAGGGGCATGCGGCCGGTGGAGAGGTAGAAGTCGACGGCTGCTTCCCCGACCCCCACCAGCGCAGGCGCCACCCTGCCGCCCGACAGCGTCGACCCCTCGCCCCGGGGTCCGTGGCAGCTCGTGCACGACTCGTTGTAGAGATCGCGGCCCTCGGCGATCTGGGCCATGGGCGACGGAGGCGCGGGTTGCGGGCGGGCGGCCCCGGCCGAGCCGATTCCCAGTGCCATCACGATGGTGACTCCGAACGCAGACAGGACGGGAAGCACGGCTTTTCGCATCGTTGCCCTATTGGAGGATGAAGATGATGGCGAAAAGGACGATCCAGACGACGTCGACGAAGTGCCAGTAGAAGGTGATGACCTGGGCGGCGTGGGCGTCGCCGGGGTCGGGGCCGGGTCCGACGATGCGCCCGAGCAGGCCGATCATCACGGCCAACCCGAGCAACACGTGGAGGCCGTGGAAGCCGGTCATGGAGAAGAACAGCGACCCGTAGGCGTGGGTGGTGCCGGTGAAGGGGAGCTCGAACCACTCGACGGCCTGGTTGCCGAGGAAGATGAAGCCGAGCACGAGGGTGGCGATGATCCAGCGCCGGGCCGCCACCCGGTTCTCCTTCTCGAGATGACCGTGGGCGAACTGCATGGTGAAGCTGGACGCCACCAGGATCACGGTGAAGATGCCGTCGCGCAGGACCGCGAGCTCGACCCCGGCCGGTGGCCACTCCGGCGTCTCCGCCCGGATGGTGAAGTAGGAGGCGAAGAGTCCCCCGAAGAACATCAACTCGGAGGCGAGCCACACCATGGTTCCCACCGCCAGCGGTGAGGGACGCCGCACTTCTGACTGAGTCAGAACCACCCCCTCCGTCACGCGGGGGATCGTAACAGCCGCGTGCGAACTACCGTGGGCCGAGTGGTGCCCCTCGCGGCTCTCGCGGCCGGCTCTCCGACCTTCGTCGAGGTGCTGTCGGGCTGGTCGTTCTCGCCACTGCCCCTGGCCGTCGTCCTTCTGCTGGCGGTCGCCTATCTGACGGGTGTGCGGCGGCTGGCGGCCAAGGGCCGGCGGTGGGCCCCGGCCCGGACGGCGTCGTTCATGGCCGGGTGCGTGGTCGTGACCGTGGCCCTCCAATCGGGCCTGGCCGCCTACGCAGCGAGCTCCTTCAGCGTCCATGTCGTCCAGCACCTGCTGCTTGTCATGCTCGGTCCCGCGCTGCTGGCCCTGGGCGCGCCGATCACCCTGGCCCTGCAGGCCGGGTCACGCTCGACCCAGCGCCGGTTGCTGCGCGTCCTCCACTGCCCGCCGGCCAAGGTCGTCACCCACCCCCTGGTGGCGTGGGTGCTCTTCGGCGGCTCGATGGTCGCCCTCTACTTCAGCGGCATGTACGCCATGACGTTGGAGAACGACTACGTGCACGATCTCGTCCACGTGCACTTCCTGGTGGTGGGGATGCTGTTCTTCTGGCCCGTCGTGGGGCTCGACCCGAGTGTGTGGCGCATGCACCACGGCTTCCGGCTGCTCTACGTGTTCGTGGCCCTGCCGTTCCACGCCTTCGTGGGCATCGCCCTGCTGAGTGGCCAGGAGCCCCTCTTCGCCGCCCATACGCTCGGCGACCAGCGGGCCGGCGCGGGGATCATGTGGGCCGTGGGCGACCTCCTGGGCCTGGCCGCGGTGGCGATCGTGCTGGCCCAATGGATGGCCCACGAGAAGCGGGAGTCGGCGCGCGAGGACCGCTACGCGGACGCGACCCGGCTGGCCGCCGGTTTCGCGGGGTCGGCCGGGCCGGAGGCGTCGCGGGCTGCGACGGGCTCGTCATGACCCCTGCTACTTCGCCGTTCTTTACGCGATTTCTAACACCGGGTGTTGGGAATCGCTTCGAGAACGGTCTGCGTGGCTCGGTCTGATGGCGACCGACGGCGTCGCCGTGGAGGCGGCGGGGCGGGAGCTGGTCATCACCCACCCCGAGAAGGTGTTCTTCGCGGAGCGGGGCGATACCAAGCTCGACCTCGTCCGCTTCTACCAGCAGGTCGAAGGTCCCTTGCTGGCGGCCATGGGCGGTCGCCCCGTGCTCCTCCAGCGGTTCCCCAACGGTGCCGGCGGGTCGTCGTTCTTCCAGAAGCGCGTGCCCGAAACCCGTCCCGAGTGGCTGGAGACGGCCGTCGTCAGCACCCCGAACGGCACCACGTCGCAGGCCCTGGTGGCCGCCGACCTGGCCCACGTCCTGTGGGCGGTGAACCTCGGCTGCCTCGGGTTCCACGTGTGGCCGACGGTGGCCGCCGACCCCGACCACGCCGACGAGCTGCGCATCGACCTCGACCCCACGCCCGGCGTCACCTTCCCCATGGTGCGGGAGGTGGCGCACGAGGTGCGGGCCCTGTTCGACGAGGTGGGCGTCGTCGCCCTGCCCAAGACCACGGGCAACCGGGGCATCCACGTGTACGCCCGCCTCCAGCACCGGTGGACGTCGTATGACGTGCGGGCGGCGGCGGTCGCGGTGGCCCGGGAACTGGAACGGCGCCGCCCCGACCTCATCACCGCGGCGTGGTGGAAGGAGGAGCGGGGGACCCGCGTGTTCGTGGACTTCAACCAGAACGCCCCCCACAAGACCATCTTCGGGGCGTGGTCGGTGCGGGCCCGGCCCGGAGCCCAGGTGTCCACGCCGTTCGCCTGGGACGAGCTCGACTCCGTCGTCCCCGACGAGCTCACGATGGCAACCGTGCCCGCGCGGGTGGAGCGATCGGGTGACCCGTGGGCGGCGATGGCCGGAGCTCCGCAGTCGTTGGAGCCGCTGCTCGCCCTGTCGGAGCGCGACCGTGCCGCCGGCCTGGCCGACGCGCCCTGGCCGCCCGTGTACCCGAAGATGCCGGGCGAGCCGCCCCGGGTGGCCCCCAGCCGGGCCCGGAAGTCGCCGGACGTCGGTTGACCGTCCGCCAGTCTCCCGGTCCGTCTGATGCAGACCTTCCTGCCGTACCCCGACTTCGCCGCCAGCGCCCGGGTCCTCGACGACCGCCGCCTCGGGAAGCAGCGGGTCGAGGCCCTCCAGATCCTCCACGCCATCACCGTGCCCGGCTACGGCTGGCGCCACCGTCCGGCGGTGGCGATGTGGCGGGGATACGAGGAGGCGCTGGCTGCCTACGGCGCGCCGTCTGCGGGAGTGGTGCGGTTGCTGGACCGGCTGGGACTGGTGCCCCCGTGGCTCGGGGACGAGGATTTCCACCGCGCCCACCGGTCGTCGTTGCTGCGCAAGGATCCCGATCGGTACGGGCCCGAGTTCGGCGACGTCCCGCCCGACCTCCCCTACGTGTGGCCGACGAACGGTCTCTGATCTCTGCTCTCGGAGGCGCGGGGCCGGTGCCCGGCGCAGTAGTGCCGACGGCCTGGAAAGATGGTGGTCGTGATCGAGCATCGCCCCGTTCCCGGGGTGGTTGCGCCGGCCGCCGTGGACGGAGACGGTCCGGCGATGGTCCTCGACCTGACGGACGCCGCCGCCACCGATGGCAGGAAGGCGGGTGCAAAGGCGGCCAACCTGGCCCTGGCTGCGGGAGCCGGGCTCCCCGTGCTGCCGGGCTTCGTGCTGTCAACCGGTGGCTCGGTCGCGCCCCCGGAGTTGCGGGCCGCGTGGGAAACGCTGAGCGATGGCGGCGTCCGGTCGCTCGTGGTGCGGTCCTCGTCCACGGTGGAGGACACCCACTCCTCCTCGATGGCAGGCCAGTTCCGATCAGTGTTGGGCGTCCGCGACTGGGACGCCTTCCAGGCCGCGGTGCGGGACGTGCTCGACTCGGCCCAGGGCCCGAGGGGCCCCCAGAGCGGGACAACCGGCCCGGGGGCAGCGCCGGCGCCGATGGCGGTGCTGGTGCAGCGGGAGGTGATGCCTTCGGTCAGTGGCGTCCTCTTCGGCCTCGACCCGGTGACCGGCGACAAGCGCCACCTGGTGGCCGATGCCGTGGCCGGGAGCCCGCAGCCCCTGGTGAGCGGCGTCGTCGGCGGCGAGCGGTACGTGCTGTCGCACACGGGCCGGGTCGTTTCCACCACTGATCGCTCGCGATCACTGCTCAACCGCAAACGGTGCCGATCCTTGGCCCGGCTCGCTCGTCAGGTCTGGCGCGTCCTGGGGGGACCACAGGACGTGGAGTAGGCGCTCGATGGCGATGACCGGCTGTGCCTGTTGCAGTCGCGCCCGGTCACCGTCGCCGGGCGCCACGGCCGGGCGCGTGGCCGCCTGTTCGGTCCCGGTCCGGTGAGCGAGACGTTCCCGCGGCCGCTGCGCCCCCTGGAGGTCGACATGTGGGCCTACCCGCTGCGGGCCGGGATCGCCGACGCCCTGCGGACCCTCGGGACCGCGTCCGAGCACCGGTTGGCCGCGTCACCGGTGCTCGCGGTGATCGGGGGTTGGGTCGCCGTCGACCTGGACCTGTTGGGCATGGCGCCCACCAACCACCGCATCCTGCGGGCCCTCGATCCGCGTGGGCCCGCCCATCGCCTGGGGGCGGCGTGGCGGGTGGGCAAGCTCCGGGCCTCGCTGCCCGAGCTCGCCGGGGAGGCGGTCCGGCGGGTCGAAGACCATCTGCGGGCGGTGCCGCCGCTCAGGGAGCTTTCCGACACCCAGCTGGCCGGGCTCCTGCGCAACGCGACCACCGAGCTGGTGGCCCTGCATTCACACGAGGTGGTGGCGGGGATGCTCGTGCGCCCCACCGATGAGGATGAAGGGTCGACCACGGCCGCCTCCCTCGCGCTCGCGGTGCTGGCCTCGGGTCGACGGGAAGGGCGAACCGACGCGGAGATCGTCGCCCGTGACCCGGTCGCGCTCGCCCTCACTCCACCCCGGCTGGGCCCGCCTGCACCGCTGCCGCCCACGACGGCAGGTGTCCAAGCCGGGGGCAACGTGCAGGATCTGGTACCGCGCGAGGCCCTTCGGCTACGCGCCCGCTGGGTCCAGGAGCTCACCGGTCGCGCCGGCCACGAGCTCGGCGTCCGCCTGGCCGCCGCCGGCCGCCTGCCCGACCCCGAGGCGCTGGCCCACCTCGGCCTCGACGAGGTGGCCGCCGTGGTCGCCGGGGGTGCCGTCCCCCAGGACTTCGCCGACCGCGCCGGCCGGCGCGCGTCGCCACCGTTGCCCGCCACCTTCCGGCTCACCAAGCGGGGTGAGGTCGTGCCGGTGGTCGATCGCCACGCCCAGCACGGCGGACGCGCCGCCGGCGGCGGGAGGGGCGTGGGCCGGGTCCGGCACTGGGACTCGGGCC
>JBPCJV010000159.1:0-12411 GCA_051004925.1 Acidimicrobiales bacterium
CTGTTCGCAGGCACGTCGTCGCTGCCCGACGAACGACGGGCCCTCTTCGCCGGGTTCGTCCTGGGCGACGGCCGTGACGAGACCCCGGAGGTCATCGACGACTTCCGGGCCTCCGGTCTCAGCCACCTGCTCGTGGTGTCGGGTGAGAACGTGGCCTTCGTCCTCGGCCTGGTGGCTCCGCTGCTGCGGCGCCTCGGCCTGCGCGGCCGCCTCATCGTGGGGCTGGCCGTGCTCGGGCTGTTCGGCGTGCTCACCCGCTGGGAGCCGTCGGTGCTGCGGGCCGAGGCCATGGCCGCCCTCGCCCTCGTGGCCTCGATGATGGGCCGGCCGGCGTCGGGCCTGCGCCTGCTGGCCCTGGCGGTGACCGGCCTCCTCCTCGTCGACCCGCTGCTGGTCACCTCGCTCGGCTTCGCCCTGTCGGTGGGCGCCAGCGCGGGCATCGCCGTGCTGGCCCGACCTATCACCGCCGCCATCCCCGGGCCCCGACCGGTGGCGTCGGCCCTCGGTGTGAGCGTGGCCGCCCAGGCCGGCGTGTCGCCGCTGCTCGTCCCCGCGTTCGGCAGCGTGCCGCTGGCCACCTTCCCCGCCAACCTGCTGGCCATCCCCGCCGCCGGCCCGCTGGTGGCGTGGGGCATGGCCGCGGGGATCCCGGCCGGCATCGGTGCGAACCTGCCCGACGGTCTGGGCGGCGGCGTCCTCGCCCGCATCATCCACCTGCCCACCGGGGTGCTCCTGGCATGGGTGGCGACCGTGGCCAGGTATGGCGCCGCCGCCCCCCTGGGACGCCTGCGCATGACCCACCTGGTGGTGCTGGCCGCCGCCGCGCTGGCCGCGGTGCTCCTCACCCGCCACCGGGCGCGGTGGATGGCGCTCGCCGGCGTCGCCGTGTGCGTGGCCGCGGCCGTTCCCGCCCTGGCGCCCGGTCCCCTCGAAGGACGCCAGGTGTCCCCCGGTGCCCGCGTGTGGCGACGCGGCGGCGCCACCGTGCTCGTCGTCGACGGAGCCCGATCGCCGACCGCCCTGCTGGCGGGCATGCACGAAGCCGACGTGTCCCGCATCGACGTGGTGGTGGTGAGCGGGGCCGGTCGGGGGACGGCGGGCGTAGTCGGTCCCCTGCTGCGCCGGTACCCGCCCCGGCTCCTCCTGGCCCCCTCCGGGTCGCCCCTGCCCGGCGCGTCGGTGCCCGAACCGGGCACCGCGTTCGCCGTCGGCCCCCTCACCGTCACGGTCGATGCGGTGGCGCCCGACCTGGCGGTGACGGTCGAAGCGGCCGGCGGCACGGGCGGGCCGGCAGCCGCCCGGGCTCCTCCCCGGTAGGGTCGCCGGGTGCGGTTGGATCTGGGTGCGCGTCGCTATGACCTCACCACCCGGAGCCTGGTCATGGGCATCCTCAACCGGACACCCGACTCGTTCTACGACCGCGGTGCCCATTTCCCCATGGACGCCTTCTGCCGGAGGGCCGAGACCCTGGTGGCCGAGGGGGCCGACATCCTCGACGTGGGCGGCGTGAAGGCCGGGCCGGGCCTTCCTGTCGACGTGGAGGAGGAGATCGACCGGGTCGTCCCGGCGGTCGAGGCCCTCTGCGCCCGCTTCGAACTGCCCGTCTCGGTAGATACCTGGCGGGCCGACGTGGCCGAGGCCGCCTACGCGGCGGGGGCGGTCGTGGGCAACGACATCAGCGGCTTCGCCGACGTGCGGTACCTGCCGGTGAGCGCGGCGGCCGGCGCCACTGTGATCGCCACCCACATCCGTCTCGGTCCGCGCATCCCCGACCCCGATCCCCACTACGACGACATCATCTGGGACGTGCAGTCCTTCCTCGCCGACTGCGCCCGCCGGGCCGAGATCGCCGGCATCACGCCCGAGCGCATCGTCGTCGACGCCGGGCTCGACCTGGGCAAGACACCGGCCCAGTCGCTCACGCTGCTGCGCCAGTCGGCCCGCCTGGCCGAGCTCGGTTACCCCCTGCTCCTCTCCGCCTCCAACAAGCCGTTCCTGGGGCACTTGCTCGACCTCGGCATCGGACAGCGCCGGGAAGCGTCGCTGGCCGCCACTGCCATCGGCGTGATCGGCGGGGCCCGGATCGTGCGGGCCCACGACGTCCGCGGCACCCGGCGGGTATGCGACACGCTGGCCGCGGTGATGGAAGCCCCATGAGCACCGCCGAGGCGGTCTTCCCCGCCTACCTGGTGAAGGGCGACGACCCAACGGTGAGCGGCGACGAGGTCAAGGCCCTGGTGGCTGAGCTGGTGGGCGGGTCGGACCCCGCCTTCGTGGTCGAGGAGCTGAGCGGCGACGAGTACTCGCTGGCCGCGGTGGTCGAGGCCGCCCAGACGCCACCGTTCTTCGGCGACCGCCGGGTGGTGGTGGCGCGCGGTGTGGGCCGCTTCACCACGGCCGAGGCGGCCCCGATCCTGGCCTACCTGGCCGACCCCCTCCCCACCACCACCGTTGTGCTCGTCTCCGGCGGAGGCCAGCTCCCCCGCTCCCTGGTGGACGCCGTGCGCAAGGTGGGTCACGTCGTGGACACCGCCATCCCCGGTGGGCGGGGCCGCTCCAGTTGGATCAGCGCCCGTCTGCGCGAGGGGCCGGTGCGCCTCGACGCCCAGGCGACCGCCCTGGTGACCGCCCACCTGGGCGACGAGGTGGGCCGGCTGGGCTCGCTGCTCACGCTCCTGGCCGCCGCCTACGGGTCAGGGTCGAAGCTGGGGGCCGAGGAGGTCACGCCCTTCCTGGGCCAGGCCGGACCGGTGGCGCCCTGGGAGCTCACCGACGCCATCGACTCCGGCGACGTGGCCGCCGCCCTCGGCCACCTCCACCGCCTCGTGCGCGCCGGCAACCGTCACCCTCTCGTGGTGGCCGCCACCCTTCACACCCACTACGCCCGCATGCTGCGCCTCGACGGGGCGGGCATCGCCGACGAGAAGGCGGCGGCGGCCGCCCTGGGCATGACGGGCTCGACGTTCCCGGCGAAGAAGGCCCTGACCCAGAGCCGCCGTCTCGGCCACGCCGGGGTGGCCCGGGCCATCACCCTGATCGCGGAGGCCGACCTGGCCCTGAAGGGGGCCGTCGACTGGCCCCCCGAAGCCGTCCTCGAGGTGCTGGTGGCCCGCCTGGGCCGCCTGACCCCCCGCCCCGCCGGCCGCCGCTGACGGAGTGGCCTACGGCAGGTAGCTGCGGAGCGAGCCGCCCACGTTGCTGGGGACGCCTCGGGCCGCGGCTGCGGCCGCCGCCGGCTCGGACCCCACCACGTAGTAGTCCCAGCCGGGCACGTACTCGGCGACCGTGCTCGGGCAGTCGCCCTCGACGGTGTCGCGGAGTGCGAACACCGTCTGCACCGGCGTCGATCCGACGTAGCCGGTCGGGGCCCGGCGGGTCATGACCGCCTGCGGGTAGGCGTCGCAGTTTTCGAGGTCCGGGCCTGTCCAGGCCACGCCGGTCGCGCTCGGCGACCCCAGCTTGGCCAGCCGGATGGGAACGGTGAGCGCTCCGATGAACGACCACTGGTCCGCGGTGTTGTCATAGGCCCAGGCACCCCACACCCCGTCGGCCAAGCGATGCACCCACAGGAAGTAGAAGCTGTTCCCCGTCCACGCGAAGGGCACCCGCACCCTGTGCTCCCGATCCTCCTCGGCGTCGACGATGGTCAGGCTGGCGAACTTCTCGCCGCCGATCACGTCGAGGGAGATCTGACCGAAGGAGTTGCTGTCGACGAAGCCGAACTCGTGGAAGTACGTGTACACAGGTGCCGACTGGCCGGCGCCGGCGGCGGGGTCGGCAAAGGTGGCCAGCCAGGTGCTCATCCCGTCGAACTGCATCGACGGCGTCGTGTCCCAGATAGAAACGGGGACCTGCGACGTCACCGGTGTCTGGGCGACGGCGGGCAGTGTGCCCACACCCATGCCAACCGCCAGGGTCAACGCCGCAACGGCGAGGCAGAGCCCACTCCTCGGTGACCGCATGTCCGCCCTACCCTCCCGCCGAGTTGCGCCGGATCGCCGTTGGATCCAGTTGAGCCTCAGCCCTGGCATGCGGTCAGTATAGCGGCCGCTGTTCGGGTCAGGCTGAGGGCTTGGCCGCCGCCAGGCGCTTCATGAGCCGCGACTTGCGGTTGGAAGCCTGGTTCTTGTGGATCACGCCGTTGGCCGCGGCCTTGTCGATGCGCTTCATCGCCAGACGCACGGCCTCGGCCGTGTCCTCGGCGCCGGTGTCGGCGTGGTGGACGGCGGTCTTGACGCGCGTCTTGAGCTCCGAGCGCACCGCCTTGTTGCGGAGCCGGCGGACCTCGTTCTGACGGTTGCGCTTGATCTGGCTTTTGATGTTGGCCATGACCCGTGCACCTTACCGGACATCGGGCCCGCCTCCGGCACTCGTGGCGGGCCAGGATGGTCGGATGGAACTGCGGGGCAGCGCGGGCAGCGAGCTGGGGCTGTCGATCGTCGGGTACCAGTTCCCCGAGGAAACCGTCGACCCGTGGGACTCCAATGCCCTGCTCGTGGCCGTGCGGGTGGTGTCGCCCCACGGAAGGTGGGAAGTGGTCGACCCCTGCCTCACCACCTGGGAGGCGGCGCAGCTGGCCTCGTGGATGACGGCCGTGGCGACCGCCCCCGACCGGGCCGCCCCGTCGGTGGTCGCGCCCAACCTCTCGGTATCGGCGGTGCTGAACGGGCCGAGGATCCTCCTGACGGCGTGCTTCGAGCTCGAGGAGCGCCCGCCGTGGCTGGTGTCGGTGGCCGGCAGCGACGAGCTCTGCGTCGAGCTCGACGTGTCGTCGGCCGACCTGGTCGTGGCCTCGGGTGCCCTGCGCGCCGGCCTGGCCCACTTCCCCCAGCGCGGAGACGACCCCACGATCTGAAATGTTGTATCAATGGAGCCCACCATCACCCCTCATCTCACATCCGAACAGCCTGAAGGGACTGTGAGATCGTGGCCGTTGACCATGTGTCGGCTCGCAAGGGCGAGCGCCGCGCCCACACCCGGCGTGACCCCCCGCGGGTTTCGACGCGGCGTCTGCGGTGCCTGTGCGTTCTCGTGTTGGTGGGGGTTCTGGTCGCCGCCTGTGGCGACGAAGACACTGTTGCGGCCCCCGAGCCGCCCGACAGCTCGATCGACGGCCCCACCACCAGCGGTCCCGATCCCGGTCCGGGACCGGGACAGGACCCAGGGCCAGGGCCGGACCCAGGGCCACCGTTGGATGTTCCGCCGATCGGTGGGAACGACATCGAGAGCGTCAAGGAAGACGCCGAGGAGCAGTTCAAGAAGGTCTGCGGTGGCACTGTGTGCGTCAATCTCGTCGTCGTCGTGCCGCCGGAACCACCGGGAGAGGACTGTGATGTGTCCTTCATCGGCACCTCGCCCGCGGAAGGCAGCCAAGTGCAAAGAGGCTCGACGGTGAAGCTGCTGTTCGAACTCGATTCCTGCTTTGTAACTGAAACCACCGTCCCGGAGCCCGGCTCGTCGACCACGACGACGATCGACTAGGTCGGAGGGTGCCGGCGCTCTCCCGACGCCCGTGATCGAGTCACGGCCCGAAGCCTCCGGAGGACCTCCCGCCGCGCCGCCGGAGGCATCGTCGCCGTCGCCAGCCGACGGCGAGGTCCCGGAGCACGTACGCAGCCTGTTCCAGGTGGTCGGATCGGTCGTCGCCCCCACGACCCTGTTGACCGCGCTGCTGTTCTATTTCGGCTGGGCGTACACGGCGAAGTACTTCGCGTATTTCGGGCTGGACTGGAGCCTCATCCGGCTCACCACCCAGGACTATCTCACCAGCAGCGTCGTGGCTCTGTTCGAACCGATGGCGGCGTCGTTCAGCGCGGGACTGCTGATCGCGTGGGTGCACACCCGGCTGAAGGCCCGGTTCTTCGCCGGGCCCGACAGCCGGCGACACCTCCAGCTGGCGGCCCGGGCGTCAAGCCTGTGTGGCCTCGTCCTGTTCGGGATCGGACTGGCAGGGATCTTCGTCGTCAGGAGGGAGGTCGGGATCAGCCTGTGGTTCCCTCTGAGCCTCGGTGCCGGCGCCGTCCTGCTCGCCTACGGCTCGCGCCTTCAGGCCAGGGCGGGGCGTTCCGCAGGCGCCATGACCGGCGTCCGCTCCACCGGCCTGCTCGAGGTGACGGCGGCTTTCTTCGTCGTCGCCCTCAGCCTGTTCTGGGCAGCCACCAACTACGCAGCCGACCTCGGCGCCGAGCAGGCGCGTGGCGTCGAAGGTCGGCTCCCGTCCGCCCCCGAGGCCATCCTCTACAGCAAGGAGCCCCTGTATCTGGGGGCCCCCGGGGTCCGCGAGACATCATGTGGCGAGGCCGCCGGTGGTTACCGGTTCCGTTATCAAGGCCTGCGACTCATGATCCAGTCGGGCGGGCACTACTTCTTCCTGCCCGCCGCCTGGTCACGCGCCGACGGGGTGGCGGTCGTCGTTCCGGAAAGCGATTCCGTGCGCCTTCAATTCGCCGTGACACCTCCGAGGGGCGGGCAAGCGAGCGCCTCGGCTGGCATCATCTGCCCGTCGCCCCAACCACCGCCCTGAGCGGGCCGCACGCTGCCGAGGCGTGCGAGGCCCGGTCCGGCGGTGATCGAGAGCGTGCCACCGGCCGTACCATGGGCGGGGATGACCGACGGCCTCCTACCTCCGCTTTCGTGATCCCTCTCGAGCGCACGCGCAACCTCGCCGTCATCAGCCACATCGACCACGGCAAGACCACGCTGTCCGACCGGATCCTGGAGCTGACCGGCGCCGTCGACCCGCGCGACATGCGCGAGCAGTACCTCGACTCCATGGACATCGAGCGCGAGCGTGGCATCACCATCAAGGCCCAGAACGTGCGCCTGCAGTGGAAGGGCCACGTCCTCCATCTCATCGACACACCCGGCCACGTCGACTTCGGCTACGAGGTGTCGCGGTCGCTGGCCGCCTGCGAGGGCGCCATCCTGCTGGTCGACGCCACCCAGGGCATCGAGGCCCAGACCCTGGCCAACTGCTACGCGGCCATCGAGGCCGACCTGGAAATCGTCGCCGCCGTCAACAAGATCGACCTGGCCGTGGCCGAGCCCGAGCGGGTGTCGGAGGAGATCGAGGCGGTCCTGGGCATCGGAGCCGACACCATCCTGCGCAGCAGTGCCAAGACCGGGCTCGGCGTGCCCGAGTTGCTCGACGCCGTCGTCGAGCGCATCCCCCCGCCCACCGGCGACGCCGACGCCCCCCTCCAGGGCCTCATCTTCGATTCGTACTACGACCAGTACCGGGGCGTGATCAGCGCCGTACGGGTGATGAACGGGGTGTTGAAGACGGGCAGCCGCCTGCGGTTCATGCAGGCCGGCGTGACCCACGACGCGGAGGAGATCGGCGCCCGCACGCCGAGGCCGGTGCCCGTGGCCGAGCTGGGCCCCGGTGAGGTGGGCTACCTGGTGGCCGGCGTGAAGGACGTGGGCGAGGCCCGCTCGGGCGAGACCATCACCGAGGCGGCCCGCCCGGCGCCGGAGGCCCTGGTGGGTTACCGCGACCCCAAGCCCATGGTGTTCTGCGGCCTCTACCCGGTGGAGGGCGACGACTTCGCCGCCCTGCGCGACGCGCTGGAGAAGCTGCGCCTGAACGACTCGTCGGTGACCTACGAGCCCGAGACCTCGGGCGTCCTCGGGTTCGGCTTCCGTTGCGGGTTCCTGGGCCTGCTGCACATGGAGATCGTGCGCGAGCGCCTCGAGCGCGAGTTCAACCTGGTGCTCATCGCCACCGCGCCGTCGGTGGCCTACATGGTCACGCTCTCCGACGGGACCACCGTCGAGGTCGACAACCCCGCCGACATGCCCACCGCCAACCACGTCGAGTTCATCGAGGAACCGTTTCTCAACGCCACCCTGCTCCTGCCCACCGAGTACACGGGCCCGGTGATGGACCTGTGCCAGGGCAAGCGGGCCGACATGCAGAAGATGGAGTACCTGTCGCCCGAGCGGGTGGAGCTCATCTACCGCATCCCCCTCGCCGAAGTGGTGGTCGACTTCTTCGACGCCCTCAAGAGCCGCACCAAGGGCTACGCCAGCCTCGACTACGAGCCGTCGGGCTACGAGCGCAGTGACCTGGTGAAGATCGACGTGCTCCTCAACGGCGTGGTGGCCGACGCCTTCAGCACGATCATCCACAAGTCGAAGGCCTACGACTACGGCCGCAAGATGACCGAGAAGCTGCGCGAGCTCATCCCCCGCCAGCTGTTCGACGTGCCCATCCAGGCCACCATCGGCAGCCGCATCATCGCCCGCCAGACGGTGAAGGCCCGGCGCAAGGACGTCATCGCCAAGTGCTACGGCGGCGACATCACCCGCAAGAACAAGCTGCTCGAGAAGCAGAAGGAGGGCAAGCGCCGCATGAAGAGCATCGGCCGGGTGGAGGTTCCCCAGGAGGCCTTCATCTTCGCCCTCCGCCTCGACGACTGACCTCGGCGATTGACACGGCGGTGATGTGGTTCCGGCGCGATCTGCGACTCGCAGACAACCCCGCGCTCGCCGCCGCCTCCCGGGCCGGCGACCGGGTGCTCCCGCTCTTCGTGCTCGACGCGCTCAGGTGGCCGCCGAGGTCGGCGCCGCCTCCGTGTTCGTGACCGCCGACTTCGGCCCCTACGGCAGCCGGCGCGACAACGTCGAGGCGGCCCTGGCCCGCTACGACGCCGTGCGTGGGGGCCCCGCGTGACCGGCCCCGACGACCAGCGCGGGGCGCAGCCGGGGCCGCCGCCACCACCCGACCCGAACACGCGGCTGTCATCCGGCTATGCCGCGCCGCCGGCGGAGCCCGGCCGCGAACGGGACCCTCGGGCTGCCGCCTCCCTGGCCCTCGGCATCGCCGGGCTGTGTCTGTTCTTCGTCGGCCTCCCCCCCTTCCTGCTGGGCTTCGGCGCGATCGTGACCGGGGCAGCCTCCCTGCTCCACCTTCGACGCCACCCCGAGCTTTACGGGGTGTCCATCGCCGCCGCCGGGATCGTCACCGGCATCCTCGCCATCTTCCTGGCCGCCGTGTTCATCGCCGCCTCCGACGACGAGGAGCGTCAGCGCTTCGACGCAATCACAATCCCCTACGCCCAGCTCAACCTGGGCGACTGCCACCAGCGCCCGGTGAACCTGGAGCGCAAGATCGAAGTGAGGCCGTGCGCGCAGGAACACGACCGCCAGGCCGTCGGCGCCGTCGAACACGAGGCGTCTGTCGGGGCCCCGTACCCGGGTGAGACGGTCCTCGCCGGGATTGCCGACGAGCGCTGCCGGGCACCGTTCACCCGGTTCGTCGACGCACCCGCCGAGCGGGACGCACTGGTCGCCGACCACCTCGTTCCCACCGAGGTCCTGTGGGACAACGGTTCGCGCCACGTAGTGTGCGCCGTGGCGCGCGCCGACGGCGCCCGGCTCGTCGGCTCCGTCAACGACAACTCCCCCAATCTCCCGTGAGACCGCCGGCGCCCGCAACGGTCGCCGACAGGGGACAATGGTCACGTGGACGACGAAAGCAACGACGAGACCGACCACATCAGCGTGCTGGTGGCCGACGACGAGGAGCTGTTCCGCCGCGGCCTGCGCACCGTCCTCGAGCTGGAAACCGGTTTCGCCGTCTCCGAGGCCGCGGACGGCGCCGAGGCCGTGGAACGGGTGCAGAGCCTGGCGCCCGATGTGGTGCTCATGGACGTGCGCATGCCCAAGATGGGCGGCATCGAGGCGGCCCGGCGCATTCGCGACGCCGCGCCCTCGACGCGGGTCATCATGCTCACCTCCAGCGACGACGACGAGGACCTGTACGGCGCCATCCGTGCCGGGGCCAACGGCTACCTGCTGAAGGCGTCGTCGCTCGACGACGTGGCCAACGCCGTGCGCACCGTCGCGTCCGGGGGCAGCCTCATCGGGCCGCCCATGGCCACCAAGCTGCTCGCCGAGTTCGCGTCCCTGGCCGACGGTCGCCCCGACGACGGTGCCGCCCGCCTGTCCGACCGGGAGCTCGACGTGCTGCGCCTGGTCGCTCAGGGCCGCACCAACCGGGAGACGGCCGAGGCCCTGAACCTGTCGGAGAACACGGTCAAGAACCACATGGCCAACATCCTCGAGAAGCTCCACCTGCGCTCACGGGTCGAGGCTGCGCTCTACGCCATGCGGACCAAGCTCTTCTAGTCCCTTCGAACTACGAGAAAAGGTCCGTTCGGGTGATTGTCCTGCCGCCGTCACGGGCCGACAATATTGCTGTCCCCCCAAGACGCGAACCACACACGACGGGCCTCCGGTTCTTCGTGTGTGGCCCCGTTTTATCGGGGAAGCCGGTCGGGCGGGACGGGTCGCCCTCCACTCCCCGAGGCGACGGGAGCGGTACCAGCGAGAGTTGGGCCCGGGGGTCGGTATCATCGTTTGCCAGCGATGCTCGACCAGCGTAAGGCCGCAATCCTCCGAGCTGTGGTGAAGGAGTACATCGAGACCGCCCAGCCGGTGGCCTCGGCCCATGTGGCGCGCCTGGGTGATCTGGCCGTCTCCCCCGCCACCGTGCGCAACGAGATGGCCGTGCTCGAACGCGAGGGGTTCCTGGTCCACCCCCACACCAGCGCCGGCCGCGTGCCCACCGACAAGGGCTACCGGTTCTACGTCGACCAGCTGGGCAGCCCCCCGGGGCCCCTCGCTCCGGGCCAGAAGCGCCAGGTCGAGGACTTCTTCACCAAGGCCCACGGCGAGCTGGAGCAGATGCTCGACGACACCGGTCGCCTGCTGTCGAGCCTCACCGACTGCGCCGCGGTGGTGATGGCGTCGGTCCACGAGACGGCGATCGTGCGCTCCGTGCAACTCGTGGCCCTCGGGCCGCGCGTCGCCCTGGCCGTGGCCGTGCTGTCCGACGGAGCGGTCGAGAAGGAGGTCCTCGAGCTCAACGTCGACCTCCCCGAGAGCCGGGTGGTGGCCGCGTCGGTGCACCTGGCCGCCCGCCTGCGGGGCTACGCGCTGGCCGACGCCCCTGCCGTCAGGCCCACCGGCGACGACCTCACCGACCGGCTCGTGGCACAGGCCCAGACTGCGTTGGCCGGCGGGCAGCGGCGGGACCCCGAACACGTCTTCGTGGGAGGCGCGTCGCGCATGGCGGCCACGTTCGAGGCCATCGAGACGGTCCGCCACGTGCTGGTCATGCTCGAGCAGCAGTACGTGGTGGTGAGCCTGCTCCAGGACGCCCTGCGCCAGGACAAGCTCGTGTCCATCGGCGCCGAGCACGGGGTGGAGCCCCTTGGGGAATGCTCGGTGGTGGTCGCCCCCTACCAGGCACCCGGAGGCACCGCCGGTACGATCGGCGTGCTCGGGCCCACACGGATGGACTACGACCGGGCCATGGCCGCGGTCGCCGTGGTGAGCGAGCGCCTGGGTCGGCGCCTCCAGGACGGCTGAGCCCGTGGACGACGACTATTACGCCCTGCTGGGCGTCGGCACCAACGCCACCGACGACGACATCAAGAAGGCCTACCGCAAGGTGGCCCGCCAGCTGCACCCGGACACCAACAGCGACCCGGCGGCCGAGGAGCGGTTCAAGGCCGTGACCCTCGCCTACGAGACGCTGCGCGACCCCGAGCGCCGCCGTCGCTACGACATGTTCGGGCCCGAGGGGGTGCGGGGCTCGGGCGCCGCCGGCACCGGGGCGAGCGGCGGTGCGGGCTTCCCCGGCGACGCCTTCGGGGGCGGCCTGGGCGACCTGTTCGAGACCTTCTTCGGCGGCGGAGGGTTCGGCGGCGGCGGAGGCCGGCGGGGCGGCCCGCCGCGCGGGGCCGACATGGAGACCACCCTCGACCTCGACTTCCAGTCGGCCACCTTCGGCACCCAGGCCCAGGTTCGGGTCCGAGTGCCCGTGGCCTGTTCCACCTGCTCGGGTTCCGGCGCCCGGCCGGGCACGTCGCCCGAGACCTGCCAGGCGTGTGGTGGGGCCGGTGAGGTGCGCCAGGTGCGCCAGTCGATCCTCGGCCAGATGGTGACGGCCAGCCCGTGCCGGCGCTGCGGCGGCACCGGCCAGGCCATCGCCGAGCCCTGCCCCGACTGCCGGGGCGAGGGCCGGGTCACCCGGGAGCAGACCTTCACGGTCGACGTGCCTGCCGGCGTCGACAACGGCTCCACCCTCCGCGTGCCGGGCCGGGGCGCCGCCGGCTCCCGGGGCGGCACGGCCGGCGACCTCTACGTGCACCTGCGGGTGCGGCCCCACGAGCGCTTCACCCGGCAGGGCCACGACCTGGTGGACGTCCTCCACGTGCCCCTCACCCAGGCCACCCTGGGCGCCCACCTGCGGTACGAGGCCCTCGACGGCACCGAGGACCTGGTAAGCCCCAGGGGCACCCAGAACGGGCGGGTTTTCCGGTGGCGGGGCCGGGGTGTTCCCCACGTGGAGGGCCGGGGTCGCGGCGATCGGCTGGTGCAGGTCGTGGTCGACACGCCCGC
>JBPCJV010000160.1:0-6063 GCA_051004925.1 Acidimicrobiales bacterium
GTGGTGGCCAACCAGCCCTGGCAGAAGCACGACCGGGCGGTGACGGACGCCGCGTCGCGCCTGGAGATGGTCGAGGCCGCGACCGCCGGCGTGGACGGCCTCGAGGCCAGCTCGCTGGAGATCGACAGAGGTGGCGACTCCTACACGGCCGACACCCTCGAGGCCCCGGCCGCGGCCGGGCCCGACAGGGCGCTGTTCCTGGTGGTGGGGGCCGATGTCGTTGCCGACCTGCCGACCTGGCGGCGGGTCGAGTCGGTGCGGTCCCTCGCCACCCTGGTGGTCGTGACCCGCCCCGGTGCGCACGTCGTCGACCCGGGTCCCGGGTGGACCACCGAACGCGTGGACATCCCCGCCCTCGACGTGTCGGCGTCGGACCTGCGCCGGCGGGTCGCGGACGGGCGCCCGCTCGACTTCCTCGTGCCCGCACCGGTAATCGACGTCATTGCCCGCCGGGGTCTGTACGCTGGAGCCAGATGACGACGGCGCCCGTCCAACGTCTCGACAGCCACCAGATGGCCCGTGCCGTCCCCGGGTGCCCGTGACCGACGTCTCGTCGACACTGTCGTCTCCGGCCGCAGGGGCCGTCTCCACTTCTCCGATCGGGGGGATCTCCACGAACACCACAAGCGAAAGCGAGCGCGAGCGCGGTCTGGAACAGGTCCGCGAATGGGCCCGGGAGTCGGCCAGGGCGGCCGACGCCAAGGGGGGTGACGACACGGTCATCCTCGAGATCGGCGCCGTGCTGGCGATCACCGACTCCTTTGTGATCACCAGCGGCAGCAACCACCGCCAGGTCCAGACCATCGCCGACGAGGTGGAGGCGAGGCTGAAGGCCGACGGGGGCCCGGCACCACTGCGTACCGAGGGCCGTCACGAGGCCGAGTGGGTGCTGCTCGACTACGGCGACTTCGTGGTCCACGTCTTCCTCGACGAGACCCGTCGCTTCTACGACCTCGAGCGCCTGTGGAGCGACGCGCCCCGGCTCGCCTGGACCGAGCCGGCGGCCGTTTCGCACGCCGGCGACTGAGCGAGGGGCGGGGCCCGGCTCGGCGCCTGCGCTCAGTGACCCCAGCCACGTCGCCGACGAGTGCCGACGACGACCAGCGCCCCCAAGCCGGCGGTGAGAACCCCGACGACGGCCAACCTGCCCGCTGAGCTCCCCGTCCGGGCGAGGGGGGTGCCGGCCACGACCACCGTCGGTGTCGCCAAGGGAATCGTGGCCGGTGTCGCCGGGCTGATCGTGGTCGTCGTGGTGGTGACCGGGGGCTCCGCCGTCGCAACCGCGTCCAGTGCATGACACACGGGCAGGATCACGTCGGAGCCCCCGCCGAGGTTCAGCGCCCTGACACAGGCCGTATGGGCACGGCCGTCGACGGGTACGGCAAAGTCGAACCCCTGCGTCAGGGAGACGGGAGTCGGGCGCGACCGCCCGACCTCGTTGCCGTCGATCAGGCCCACGACCGTGACGGGGCCGGCGGTGTCGGCGTCACGGGCCCGGCCGACGAAGCGGACGGTTCCACCGTCGGTTCGGGTCGCCGATTCGAGTCGTCCTGTCGGGTCGGTGGGCTCGATGGCACCGGCGCAGCCCGCTCCGTCGGAGCGCACGGCGTACTCGTAGGCCGTGACCTGGGACCACGAGGTCTTTCCGAACTCGCCCGGGAAGGACTTCACCTGGTCGCCATGGCACGCTCGAAGCGGCGCAGGATCGACACCTATGCGTGGGTGGCGCAGCTCGAAGTGCAGATGCACGTAGTCCGGGTACGACAGGCCTGAGTCTCCTGCGGTCCCGAGAAGGGTGTTCTGGTCGACCCAGTCGCCGGTCTGGACGAACACGTCGGTGAAGTGGAGGTAGAAGGTGTTCACCTCACCGGCCGCGTCGTGGTTGATCGCGACCAGGTTTCCCCTGCTGCCGTCCGGGCATGTGCCGGAACGATGGGACAGAAATTCGCAGTTGCCGCCCTGATCACCGATGGCCGACACGACCTGGCCCGCCCCGGCGGCATAGATCTCGGTCTCCCGGGTGGCGTTGATGTCGAGGGCCCAGTACCCGTGGTACCCCTCGGCGGGAACCACACAGCCGTTCCCATTGGTGCAGCCGACCACATGCGTGTCGCGTAGCGGCCACCAGTCGGGAGGGGAGTACTGGCCGGGGCCGGCCGCCTCCGCCCTGGGCGTCACCCCCACGAGGACAACTGTGAAGACGAAGGCTCCAAGCAGGGAAACCTGCCCGATCCATCGTCGACGGGCCCTGCATGCCGCTGCCGCGCTGCCCATCCGGTGAACCTACAGTCCGAGGGCGGCGCGTACCGCGGCCTTGCCCTCGGGCACGGTCATGTGGGCCAGTTCGGGGAGTGGCAGGTTGAGGTGGCGCACCACCTCGTCGGCCACGAAGTACCCCACCCGCCACTTGTTCTCCACGAAGCCGCCGCCGAAGAAGGCCTCCACCGTCTCGGGCGCGTCGATTCCCGAGGCGAAGGCGTCGACCAGCTCGTGGCGGTGCTCGCGACACCAGGGGAGCCACTCGTCGACGTCGGGGTGGTCGTACCAGAAGTACTCCTGGTCGGGACGTCCCGGCACCACCTGGCGGGAGGCCTCGATGGCCACGCCCTCGGCGAAGGCCAGGGCGGAGGCGTCGTCGTCGGGAAAGACCTCGCCGGTGGCCAGCTCGCACCAGGCGTGGGTGCTCTCGTGGGCGGCCAGCACCTTGGCCCCTTCGGGCGACTGGAACCATTCGAGGCAGTGGAACACGGCCACGTCGTCGCCCACCCGGCCCACCGCGGCGTTGGTCATGAAGCTCCCCACCAGCAGCACGTGCAGGGGCGATGGCTCGAGGGCGACGTCGAGGGCGGCGGCCAGGGCGGGGTCGACCTGTTCGATGTGGCTTCGCATCACCGGCGCGGCATCGACCACGCGCTTGCGGACGTTGGAGAGCTCCTTGGTCAGGGCCGTGCGGCCCTCAGCCGAGCCGTACTCGGCGTTGAACGCCTCGAAAACCTCGGGGAACTGCGCTTCGTAGAGCTCGTGCCACTGGCCTTCCCGCTGGAGAGGGGTGTGCAGGGCCACCTTCCGGGCGAAGGTGTCGAATGCGGGCGTCGTGTCGAGCAGGCGGGCCATGGGGCGAGTCTCGGGCCCCCCGGGGGCCGCCGCAAGTGCGACGACGCCCGGAACGGCAGAACCTCAACCGAACTCGGCGACGAGCTGGTTGAAGCGGCTGTGCGGGGGACGGTTGTCGACGACCGGCGCAGGGGCCGCCTCCGGCACCTCCGGAACGTCGGCGACGACCACCATCGTCGACACCGAGACGGTGGCCACCGGCGCGAGCGGCTCGCCGGAGACGGTGCCCATCGATCCCAGGTCGTGCTTCTCGGCGCAGCCGGGCCAGGGAGCCCAGCCCGACCTGGCGTACAGGCGGGCGACGGCCTCGTCCTGGACCTCGGGCGCGGCCTCGTTGGGGTAGCCGCCGTAGCCGAGCGACTGCCAGGTGCCGAGCATGAACTGGTAGGCGCCGAAGAAGCCGTCGCCGTTGTCGGCGGTGTAGTCACCCCCGGACTCGCACGATCGCAGGATGGCGAGGGCGTCCGGGGAGGGTCGGACTGAGGATGCGTCGGCGCTGGTGTTGGCGTCGACGTCGGCGTGGGCAGGAACTGCGTCGGGCACGTCGGTTATGGCCGCAACCGCGGCGACGGAAAGGCTGGCGGCGAGCGCCATGGTTCTGTGGGTGCGCATCTTGCGCCTCCTTGAAGGAGCCTGAGACAGGGCATCAGGTGTGGCATGGGGTGCGGGCACTCGTCTGTGACCATGCAAACTCGCGAGTCGGGGCGCTCTGGGCCTGGGTTGGCCCGTACGAGGTGGAGACGGCGTCCGGCGGCGTCGGGTTGTCGGCGGTCGGAACCTCCTGTGGCAGGCGGACACAACGGTGAGGAGTGGCGGGCCGGCCCGTTCTGCAGGGCGCAGCACTCAGCGCAGGCGGTCCTGGCGGAGCCGCGGCGACACTGTAACCGCTCGTGACGAGATTCACGAGGATCCCCGTCAAGGTCGTGACGTCCGGGCCGTTCAAGTCCGTCCGCCCCGGCGCCGATCACACTCCGAGGGGAAAGAAGATCCCCCGCGGACGAGAGGCTCCGGCCCATGTCATTGCCGGGTGAGATCGGGCAACCGGGACGGGACGGCCACGCCTGGCCCCTTCACACCCGCGCTCGCCGCGCCCGGGCTCGTCTGGTACGGCCGCTCCAGGCCACGGACGAGCTCTCCGTCGCGCTTCCCCCTGATTTGGTCGACCATCGCGAGGAGGACGCGGCCACCATGGTGGGCTCACTGCTCGCCCTGTGGGGTGCGGCCGAGGCCGTCTTCCTGGTCGCTTTGGTGGCGTCGCCCCTACCGGCCTCCCGTCAGCGCCCGCTTCTCGTCATGGCCGGCCTCGGCCTGCTGGCCCTCCTGGCCGCGGTCCGGTGGCGGACGCGCCTTCCGTCGTGGGCGGCCGAAGCGTGCCTCTGGGCCTGCCAGCTCGCCGTCGGCGTCATCGTGTGGGCCTATGGGGCCGACTCCGCCCCGTTCACGCTGTTCTACGCCTGGTTCGCCATCCATGCCTCCTGGTTCCTGCCGTGGTGCCGGGCCGCCCCCCAGCTGGCCGTCGTGGCCGTCGCCTCCGGCGTGGCCCTGGAGGCCGGTGGCGGCGGCGGTTTCGGGCTGGAGTGGGCCATGACGGTGGCCACCCTCGTCGCCGTCTGCACCCTCGTCGCCGTACTGCGTCGTCGTTTCGACTGCCTGGTCGAGCGACTGGCCGACACCGCGGCCACCGACCGCCTGACCGGCCTGGGCAACCGCCACACCTTCGACGAACTGGTGGAACGGGAGTTCGAGCGGGCCCGGCGGGCCAATGACCCCCTCACGCTGATCCTGGGCGACCTCGACGGCTTCAAGGCCGTCAACGACCGCTTCGGCCATCGCGCCGGCGACGAGGTCCTGCGACGGATGGCGGCCGTGCTGTGCGATAACTGCCGCGCCGCCGAGCCCCCCCTGCGCCTCGGCGGTGACGAGTTCGCCTTCGTGCTCGTGGCCACCGACGCGATCGTGGGCCTCCATTTCGCCGAGCGCATCAGGGAGGCGGTGCGCGAGGAGTTCGCAGCCGACGCCCTGCCCATCACCATCAGCCTGGGGCTGGCCAGTTACCCCCGCCACAGCCCGGGCCTGGCCGACCTGTTCCGGGCCGCCGACGACGCCGTGTACGCAGCCAAGCGGGCCGGACGCGACTGCACGGTGGTGGGGGCGTCACACCTCACCTCGGTTTCCGACACTGCCGACGACGGGCCGGGCTAGCCTGCGCGAGGTCCCCATGCGGGAAGCAACTGTCATGAGCGGGCACCGAGGTGTCATACGATGAGGCGGGGGACCGGGTCGCGTCGGCCGGTTGGCCTTGGCTTTGGTGATCGCGCCCTCGGCCGGGTCGGTCGTCCTGGCGACGGCGGTCCCGACGGCGGCGACGGCGGCGACGGGGTCGAGGTGCGCCCAGCTCGTGGCCTCGCCGGACCAGTCCCTGACCGGTCCGGCCCGGGCCGCGGCCGACGCCTACCGGACCGCCTGCGTGCTGAAGAAGGCCGGGCTCGACGGCGACGAGCTGCGCGCCGTGGCGGCCAAGGCGGCCGAGGCCGACCCGACCTATCCGCCGCCCACCGACCTGCTCGGCGGCACCCCGCGTCTGGTCTCGGCCAGCCGGGCCTTCATCGACAAGGCCTTGGCCGTGGCGACCATCGCCGGGCTGGTGGCGGCGCTGGTCATCGGGCTGCTGCTGGTGTGCACCCTCGTCTTCCGGGCGACCCTCGGCCGCTCCCGCGCCCTGCGCAACCTCCTGGGTTTCCGTCCGGCCGTGAACGTGGAGCCCGCCGTCACCGGCGCCAGCGAGGAGCTGAAGACGCTGCCGTCGCTTCTGCAGTCGGTGCTCGGCAACCTCGGGGCCGACGCCGGCGGGCAGAAAATCCAATTCGTCAGCCCATCGTCCGACGAAGTGAGAGAGGTGGCCCTTCCGGCATCGTCGCCGCCACAGCTCGAGTACCTCAACTGGGGCCT
>JBPCJV010000161.1:0-11123 GCA_051004925.1 Acidimicrobiales bacterium
CGCCTCGACAAGAAGCTCACCAAGGACGAGATCCTCTACCGCTACCTCGAGAACATCTATCTCGGAGGCGGCGCCTACGGCGTGGGCGCGGCGGCCCAGTCGTACTTCAACAAGCCGGTGCAGAACATCAACCTCTCCGAGGCGGCCCTGCTCGCCGGCCTCATCCGCGCCCCCTCGATCGACGAGCCGCGCAGCGCCACGGCCCGGGCCGAGAGCGACCGCCAGGAGGTCCTCAAGAAGATGCGCGACCAGGGCCGGATCTCCGAGGCCGAGTACTCAGAGGCCCTGGCTCAGCGCATCGTGCTCTTGGCTCCCGACGGCAGCTTGCCCGCCGGGCCGGCCACCGTCATCCACCCCCTCACCACCCAACAGATGGCCGAGCCGTACTACGTGGACTACGTTCGCCGCTACCTCGTGGCCCGCTACGGCGACGACCTCGTGTACCGGGGCGGTCTGCGGGTGGAAACGGCACTCGACCCGAAGCTCCAGGCCGACGCCGAGGCCACCGTGACCGAGTCCCTCGGCGGCACCGAGCCTCCCCTCGAGATGGCCCTGGCCACCGTCGAGCCCGGCACCGGGCTGGTGAAGGCGTTGGTCGGCGGACGCGACTTCGCCGCCTCGCAGGTCAACCTGGCCCTGGGCGACTGCCCCTTGGCGCCCATCGAGGTGCCGCGCGACGTACCGATCTGCATCGGCGGCGGCGGAACCGGCCGCCAGCCCGGGTCGGCCTTCAAACCGATCACCCTGGCCAAGGCGTTCGAGGAGGGCATCGGGCCGACGCGGGTGTACTCCGGGCCATCGGCGCTGTCGTTTCCCGACGGATACGTCGCCAACAACGTGGAATCCGGTGGGTACGGCGCCATCTCCCTGCGCGAGGCCACCGCATCGTCGGGCAACACCGTGTACGCCCAACTCATCGACGACGTCGGGGTCCCCGAGACGGCGGAGATGGCCAACCGCCTCGGCATCACCATGGTCAGCCCCGACGGCAAGCAGCTCGACGGCATGCCCTACGGTGTGAGCCTCACCCTGGGGGCAGCCGAGACCTCTCCTCTCGACATGGCCGCCGCCTTCTCGGTGTTCGCCAAACGGGGCGTGCGCAAGCCGGCGACGCCGATTGTGCGGGTGTACGACGCCGAGGGTCGGATCATCGAGGACAACTCGACCCGCGCCGGCAAGGTGGTGCTCGACCCGGCGGTGGCCGACACCGTCAACGACGTGTTGAAGGGCGTGGTCAGCGGGGGCACCGGTTCGGCGGCCGACATCGGCCGCCCCGGGGCAACGGCCGGCAAGACGGGGAACACCGAGAACTTCGCCGACGCCTGGTTCGTGGGCTCCACCCCGGCCCCGTCCACTTCGGTGTGGATGGGCTACGCCGACAGCCGCGATCCCCTGCAGGGCATCCGGGGGGTCGGCCGGGTGTACGGCGGTACCATCCCCGCCCAGACCTGGCAGGACTTCATGGCCAAGGCCATGGAGGGTGTCGACACGCCCGACTTCCCCGCCCCCGGCCCACTGCCGGGCGACCCCGACGGGAGCATCGCACCCGGACCCCAGCGCGTGCCCCCGGATCCGGCGACGGGACCCTTCGTCGTGCTCGGACCCCCCATACCCGCAGCCACCACCACCACCGTCGCCACGACCATCCCGGGCCGCCCGGTCCCCACCCTCCTGCCGCCCATCACCCTGCCGAACTTCACGACCACGACGACACCGGTCAAGAGATAGCCGGCGCGTATCAGGGCCGGCGGGTGGTGACTCATGAGGTCACCGAGGAACGGGGAGGGGCATCTCATGGGGACGTACGCGCGCCGAAGCACGAGCCTGCTGGCGGTCGTGGCCATGCTGGCGGTGGGGGCGGCGATCGCCGGCCCGGATTCGAGTCCGGTGGCGGACGCGGGCGCGGAACCGCTCGCCTCACACGGGCCGTCGAGCGGTCTGGTGGTGTCCCTCGAGACCGGGCCGCAGTCGACGGCCAGGGCGCGCGTGCTTCCCGAGACATCGTTCGCATCGGTGCGACTCGAGTTCGCCGCGTCCGATGGGGTCCGCCTGTCTGGCCCGACCAGCACCACCGTCGCCAACCCCGCCGCCGGCCGGGAGATCACCCGCGCGGCGGCGTACACGCTCACCACCGACGAGCCGGGAACGATACGTCTCACCGCAACCGCCATCGACGCCGGCGGGAGCCCGGTGACGGCTGCGGTCGACAACCTGTTCGTGCAGCGGGTGGGCGGCCGGCAGGTGAGGAGCACGAGCGGTCCCCTCGATCTGGAGGTGCAGGCCGCCCGGCTTCGTGGGAGCTCCAGGGGCGACCTGGAGCGCGTCCTCGGCGCCGGCGCCGTCACCGACGCGAAGGTGGCCTCGTCGCCCGTCCCGGCGCCGTCGTTGGCGGGCCCCTCCGCCCCCCAGGAGTCACCGGCCGGGACCGTGAACGTGTCCGGCCAGATCCGCTACAACGACAGTAACGGCAACCCCCACCCGGTTCGGTCGGCGCCGGTGGAGATCCGCGACAGCACCGGCGGCGGGAACTCCGTCGTGGTGACAACCGTCACCACCGACGCGTCGGGTCGCTATGCCGCCGCGGTCGACAACGGGCACCCGGGCGGAGGCGGCCGCAACATCTTCGTGCGGGTCCTCGCCCGTAGCGCCGGCTTCCGGATCCTGGTGCCGGGCGGGGGCGGCGAGGTCCATCGCATCGACTCGGCGATCACGAGCAACGTGGCCGACGGGGCCGCTCTCACCGTCAACCTCACCGCCAACAACACCAACGACAACAACACCGCCTTCTCCGTTCACGACGCCATGGTCACCGAGGTGGCCTACGTGCGCAACGTGCTCGGAGCGGTCGTACCCGACGTCGACGTCGACTTCCCGACCGCCGGCGGGGGGACCAACTTCGGCGGCGGGGTCATCCACCTCCTGCAACTCGATCGCTTCGACTGGGACGTGAACACCCACGAGTACGGCCACTTCTTCGCCAGCACCCAGGGGTTCGGGGCCAGCCCCGGAGGACCCCATGGCTTCGGCAACGAGTCGGAGGGCCCGGGACGGACCAAGGCCCACGGCATCCCCCTGGCCTTCAGCGAGGGCCTCGCCAGCTACTTCGCCATCACCTCGCAGCAGGTCATGGGCGTCGCCGCCTTCGGCATCCCCGACGCAGGTGACACGTCGTACAGCGACACCGAGGACCAGACCGTCACCTACGACTCCGAGACCCAGACCGGCGCCTCGAGCCTGGGTGAGGACAACGAGGTGTCGGTCCAGAGGGTCCTGTGGGACATCTACGACGCCCACGCCGACACGGGCGACAGCCGGGGAGTCAGCGTCGGGGACAAGACCGTCTACACGGCGATCAGGGCAGTGGGGGCCTCCAGCCTGTCGGCCACCAACGCCTCCGTCCTCAACGGCAGGACCGCCCGCCAGGTGGTCGACCAGGGGTGCATCCTCACCGAGCATGCGGTGGCGCCGCGGATCACAAGCCCGGCCGACGGGTCCCTGGCTCGCTCCTTCGCCCCGCCGACGATCTCGTGGAACGCCCAGGGCGGGGGACCGTCGCACCGCAACAACCGGTTCGTCGTGCAGTTCTACGACGCCACCTACGCGCTGCTGTTCTCCTCTCCGGAGCAGACGGCCACGTCGTACACCCCGCCGCAGGCCAACTGGACCACGGTCGTCGGATCGGGTGCGGCCCGGCGCGCCGTGGTGAACATCGCCATCAGGGCCCGCCAGGTCGATGCTCCCGAGACCGGGCCCTACACGAGCTGCAACATCGCCCTGAGCTCCGACTTCACCCCGCCGACGTCGCGTGCATCAACCACGCCTCCGCCCAACGCCGCGGGCTGGAACCGCACCAACGTCGCCGTCAACCTGAGCGCCGTCGACAACGCGGGCGGCGTCGGCGTGCGCGACATCACCTACCGGGCGACCGGGGCACAGGCCATCACCCCCACCACGGCGAACGGGAGCGCCACGTCGTTCACCATCACCGCCGAGGGCACCACGACGATCAGCTACCACGCCACCGACAGCGAGGGCAACGCCGAGGGCGACAGGACCCTCGTGGTGAAGATCGACAAGACCCCGCCGGCCAACGTGGCCTTCACCACCGACCGTCCGCCCGACCACGACGGCTGGTACAACCACGCCTTCGAGGCCACTTGGACGGGCACCGACGCCCTGAGCGGCATCGCCTCCTGCACCAAGGTGACGTATGCCGGCCCCGACACTGCGGCGGGGTCCATCCCGGGTGGCTGCACCGACGTGGCCGGCAACGCCACCACCGTGCCCATGGCGTTCCGCTACGACGCCACCGCGCCCGTCAACGTCCACGGTGTGCCCGATCGGCCGCCGGACTCCAACGGTTGGTACAACCACCCCGTCACGGTGACCTTCACGGGCACCGACGCCACCAGCGGCATCGACACCTGCACCTCGGTCACCTACGCCGGGCCTGACACCGCCGGCGTGGTCCTCGACGGCGCCTGCACCGACAAGGCCGGGAACACGGCGACGTCGGACTTCCAGCTCCGCTACGACCACACGCCCCCCAACACGGCCATCAACAGGAACGAGAGCCTCCAGGTGCTGGTCCTGGTGGCCGGCGCACCCGTGAAGGGCACGGCCACCGACAACCTGTCGGGAGTGGCATCGACCTCCGTCACCTTCAGGAGCCCCCTCGGCCTGTTCGGGACCGTGACCCGCCAGGCCACGTGCTCGTCGGGCTGCGGCACCACCGCGGCCACGTGGAGCGTGTCGACCAAGGGCCTGCTCGGGATCTACCTGGTGACGGCGCGCTCGGTCGACGTGGCCGGCAACGTGGGGCCCCCGACCAAGTCGCTCGCCGTGAGCGTCGTCGCCGGCATCTGACCCCGTCACGCTGGCCCTGCCGGCGCCCCCTCCGCAGAGCGCTTCAGGGCTCGGTCGTGGTGGGTACGTCCACGTCGGACGCATCCGGGGTCGTGGTGCCGGAGTTCGGGAGGGACGAGGGCGGGACCTCGGTGCCGGGCCCGGCGAAGGCGCCGGTGCACGTGAGAACCCGCGCGCACGAGTTTCGAATGGGGACGCCGAAGAAGGCGGTGTCGGTCGGGTTGCCACCCGCGGTGTAGGCGGCCGACGACACCGCGACCACCTCGCCCTTCACGTCGACGATGGCGCCACCCCGCAGCACGTCGTCGATAAAGATGTTGTGGTCCACCGCCTGGCCGGACAGCCCGGTGACCACGCCGGGCTTGAGGACTCCGTTCTCTCCCACGGCGAACACCTTGGCCCCCACCTTCAGGCGCGCCGGCTCGCTGAGCCACGGCGGAGCCGGGTCGTCGGTCCGGTCGACGACCAGCAGGGCCAGGTCGTGCTCCTCGTCCCACGACCACAGCTGCGCCTTGCCGTCGTAGCCGCCGCCCGTCACGACGATCTCCGGCGCAGGGAGGTGGGTGGACGCCTCGACGACGGCCAGGGAGGTCAGGAGCAGGCCCTGGTTCCCGGCGCGGGCGAGGAAACCCGAACCTTGCACGGGCCGGCCGGCGCTGTCGAAGGTGCGTACGGACCAGACCGAGGGCCTGAGCTTGGCGGCCAGTGCGTCGGCCGACAGATCGGGCAGGGTGGTGGTCGTCGGCACCACCTCGGCAGCCTCGGCCGGGGGGCGCTCCACGGCGAGGGGCGTGGGCGTGGTTCGCACGTTCTTGGCGTCGTTCGAGGCCCAGATGTAGGCACCCACGAAGCCGGTGCCCACGGCGAGGGCCAGGACGATGACGATGATCCCCACTGCCCCGGGCACGCGGAAGTGGCGCCGCAGGAAGGAGTCGGCCGACGCGGCCACGGGCGGGGGATGCCGGTCGGACGCTCCCGACGGTGAGCCCGAGGCCGGGTCCGAAACCGCCGGCCGCTCGCGGACGAGTGGGACCCGGGTGGCGAGGGGCGGGCCCGGGACCCCGCTCAGGGGGCCGCTCGGGCCCGGCGCAGGAGGCTCCTCGACCGCGGCGGCTCGTGGGGGCGGGGGCGTGTCCTCACTCGTCCCCCCCGGCTTCCGGCTGGCCCGTTGGGTGGCCGCGGGCCGCCCGTCGACCAGCACCACCACTTCCACAGGGTTCTCCGCCTCGCCGTCGGGCGTCCCCTCGTCGCCGGAACCCGGGGTGGTCGCCATCGGCAACGAGGGTACCGCCGGTATCCTGGTCACATGGTGGCGCTGTTGTTCATCGTGTTCCTGGTCGTGCCGTTGATCGAGCTGTACGTCATCATCCAGGTGGGCCAGGTGATCGGGGCCCTGAACACCATCGCCGTCCTGCTGATCGTCAGCTTCGCCGGGGCATGGCTGGTGAAGCGCGAGGGCATGGGGGTGGCCCGCCGCTTCCGCGAGCAGACCGCCCTCGGCCGCGTGCCCGCCCGGGAACTGGCCGACGGCGTGCTCATCCTGTTCGCCGGAGCACTGCTGCTCACGCCGGGCTTCGTCACCGACGTGCTCGGCATCCTTCTCCTGCTCCCGCCCGTCCGGTCGCTGATCCGGGCGCAAGGCTTGCGCCGGGTGGCCAGCCGCGCCCAGCGCCACCGGTACTAGTAGGAGCGGCTCAGGCCTTGGCGCCGAGGGCGGCCTCGACGGCGGTGAGCACCCTGGCCGTGCAGCCCGACATGTCGACAGGGGGCAGGAGGTCGTCGGCGATGCGGGCGGCGATCGCCGCGAACGCCGCCCCCGCGTTGCTGTCGGGCGCGGCCACCGACAGCGGCTTGCCCGCGTCGTTGGCCTCACTCACCGCGGGTTCGAGGGGCACGGTGGCCAGGAGGGGAACGCCCAGCTCGCCGGCCAGGGCGGCGCCGCCACCGGAGCCGAACAGGGCGTACGCCGTGCCGTGCTCGCAGGTGAACTCGCTCATGTTCTCGACCACGCCCAGCACTTTGAGGTAGGAGCGTCGGGCCATGTCGGCCACGCGCGCCGCCACCTTCTGGGCGGCCCGGGCCGGGGTGGTGACGACCAGCATCTCGGTGCGGGGAAGGATCCGGCCGAGCGCCATCTGGATGTCGCCCGTGCCGGGGGGCATGTCGAGCAGCAGGTAGTCCATGGACCCCCACGCCACCTTCACCAGGAACTCCTCGAGGGCCTTGGCCAGCATCAGCCCCCGCCACATGATGGCGGTGTCCTCGTCGTCGACGAGCAGGCCCATGCTCACGACCTTGAGCCGGCCCTCGCCCACGGGGATCTCGTGGGGCCGGATCAGGCGGTCGTCGGCCGCGCCGAGACGGCCCGACACGCCGAGCATGCGGGGAACGCTGAACCCCCAGATGTCGGCGTCGAGGACGCCCACGGTGTATCCCCGGGCGGCGAGGGCCGACGCCAGGTTCACGGTGACGCTGCTCTTGCCTACGCCGCCCTTCCCGCTGGCCACGGCGATCACCCGGGCGTTGAGGGGGACCTCGGTCTCGGGGGCATTGTCAGCCGCCGAGCGCCGGGCCCGCTGCATCACCTGGGTACGCTGGGCCTGGTTCATCTCCCCGAACCGGACCTTGACGCCGGTCACACCGGGCAGGGCCCGCACCTTCGACTCCACGTCGTCGCGGATCTGCACCCGGAGCGGGCACCCCGAGATGGTGAGGGCGACGGTGACGTCGACGTGGCCGGCGTCGCCGACCTCCACACCTTCCACCATGCCCAGGTCGACGATGTCGGACCCCAGCTCGGGGTCGACGACACCCCGGAGCATGGCCATCACATCGGCTTCGGAGGGGAGGGGGAGGGGGGCCACATCTGGATTTTACCGGGTTTGGCCGGTACAATTCCACCAGTGGGAATGTCGACCGAGAGCGAGAAGGACGGCCAGCCGCGGCTGGCAGTGCTGAAGGCGCTCGGCGACAACACCCGCTACGCCATCTACCTGGAGCTGGCCCGGGCCCGCTCCCCCCGGTCGACAGCGGAGATTGCCGACCTCCTCGGCCTGCACTCCAACACCGTGCGTCCCCACCTCTAGCAGATGCGCGCCGTGGGGCTCCTGGCCGTGGAAGCCGACGCCCGGGGGTCGGTCGGCCGCCCCCTGCACCGCTACGCCCTGGCCGCCGACGCCCCCTCGCTCGGGCTGGAACCGCCGGCGTTCCCCCTGCTGGCCTCCATGCTCACGCGCGTGGCCGCCCGGGCCGGGATCGCACCCGACGACGCCGCCGCCGCCGGAGCCGAGCAGGGCCGGGCCCTGGCCGCGGACTACGGGGACGGAGGTGGGAACGGCCACGGTTGTGTCCCCGCCCTGTCCGCCGCCCTGGCCGACATGGGATTCGACCCGGCCGTCGGCGACGGCGGCGCCGCGGTCACCATCGCCTTCACCCACTGCCCCTTCCGGGAACTGGCCGAGGCGCATCCCGAGGTCGTCTGCCACCTGCACCGGGGCCTCATCGAGGGTTTCCTGGAACAACTGGGCGGGGCCGACGTTGACCGATTTGCGACACTCGCCGACCGCGACCCGTGCCAAGTTGAGTTGTCGGTCGGGTAAGCTGTCCACGGAACTCAGACCTTCAGGAGGACGGCCATGATCACGACAACGCCCCTCATCGATGTCACGCCCCCGGCGTCGGCCAAGGTGAAGGAGCTCCTCGCTGCCGAGGGCAACGACGAGCTGGCGCTGCGCGTCGCCGTCCGCCCCGGCGGATGCTCGGGCTTCAGCTACGAGATGTTCTTCGACTCCGAGTTCGCCGACGACGACTCGCTGTCCGACGCCGACGGCGTCAAGGTCGTGGTCGACGCCGCCAGCGCCCCCTACCTGAAGGGCGCGGCCCTCGACTACAAGGACGGGCTCCAGGGCGCAGGGTTCGCCATCAACAACCCCAACGCCACGAAGTCCTGCGGCTGCGGCCAGTCGTTCAGCTGAGCCACACCCCCAGGGCCCGAGCGGCCCGCTGAGCCCCTCCACTCCGGTCGGGCCGTACACTCCGGTCGTCCGCGCCGGCGAGTGGTTGGTCGTCTCCGGCCAGCTCGGCTTGGTCGACGGCACCCTCGTCGACGGCGGGGTCGCCGCCCAGACCCGCCAGGCCCTGGTCAACCTGGCCGGCCACCTGTCGGGAGAGGGTGCGTCGCTGGCCCAGGTGGTCAAGACCACGGTGTTCCTCCACCACATCAGCGACTACTCGCTCATGAACGAGGCCTACGTGTCCGCCTTCGGCGACCACCGCCCGGCCCGCTCCGCAGTGGCGGTGGCGGGCATCCCCCTCCACGCCCTGGTCGAGATCGAAGCCTGGGCCTGGTTGAACCCACGCCCGTAGCGCTGTTCGAGGACGTTGGCCACGAGCCCCACGCTCACCGCTTTCGCCTCGGGAAGCGCCCTACGGGTTCGAAGCGGCGCCGCCGGAGGAGGCCCCTCGAGTTCGTCGAGGCCAGACGCTTCGGGTTCGGCTGGCAGGGCCGGTACCGGGGGTGCCGGCATCTACAGGCCCCAGCGGGACTGGCCGAACCGGTAGCCGACCGACCGCACCGTCTGGATGAGGTGGGCGTGCTCCTCGGTGAGCTTGGCCCGCAGGCGCCGGATGTGGACGTCGACGGTGCGGGCCCCGCCGTAGTACTCGTAGCCCCAGACCCGCGACAGCAGGGTCTCCCGGGTGAACACCTTGCCGGGATGGGTGGCCAGGAACTTCAACAGCTCGTACTCCATGAAGGTCAGGTCGAGCGGGCGCCCGTCGATGGCCGCCTGGTAGGTCTCCAGGTTGAGCATGAGCTGGCCGTACTCGATCAGCTCGGGGCGGGTGCCCGTGCCCGTGCGCCAGAACATGTGCTTGAGCCGGGCCTCCAGCTCCCGGCCCTCGACCGGCCCCACGCAGAAGTCGTCGAACAGGTCCTCACGCAGCTCGAGGTCGGCGAGCTGGGAGGCGGTGACGACCAGCAGCAGGGGGCTCAGGGGGACGTCGCGCTTGCGGAGGGTCCGGCAGGTGGCGAAGGCGCCCTCGGCATCCTGCTCGGCGCTGACGATCGCTCCGGCCCAGCCGTCCTGGGGCTCGAGGCGCGTCGCCTCGTCGGCGTCACCCGCCGCCTTCCACGGGTAGCCGACCCGATCGAGGACGTTGGTGAGCCCGGCAGGAGCGGGACTGGGATGGACGAGAAGAGGTTCCATGACTCTCAGTGATCCAGACGCTCAGAGGTCGAGATAGCGGTCGATCTCGAATGGCGTCACCTGCGTCTTGTACTCACGCCACTCGGCCCGCTTGTTGCGGATGAACCACTCGAAGACGTGCTCGCCCAGGGCGTCGGCTACCAGCTCGGAGTTCTCCATGCACGACACCGCCTCGTCCAGCGAGCCGGGGAGCTCCTCGATGCCCTCGGCCAGTCGCTCCTCGCTGGTCATCTCGTAGAGGTTGGCGTTGAGCTCGGGCGGTAGCTCGTAGCCCTTCTCGATCCCCCGCAGGCCGGCGGCGAGGACGACGGCGAAGCCCAGATAGGGGTTGCAGGCGGGATCGGGCGAGCGGAACTCGATGCGGGTCGACGAGTTCTTGCCCTTCTTCGACCCCGGCACCCGCACCAGCGCCGAGCGGTTGTTGCGGGCCCAGGCCACGTAGACCGGCGCCTCGAAACCGGCCACCAGCCGCTTGTAGGAGTTGACCCACTGGTTGGTGACGGCGGTGATCTCCCGGGCGTGGAACAGCAGGCCGGCGATGAAGCCCTTGGCCACGGCGGAGAGGTTGGCCTCGTCGTTCGGGTCGTGGAAGGCGTTCTGGTCGCCCTCGAACAACGAGAAGTGGGTGTGCATGCCCGAGCCCTGCACCCCGACGAGGGGCTTGGGCATGAACGAGGCGTGCACCCCGCGCTCGTGAGCGATCTCCTTCACGACGAGCTTGAAGGTGGTGATGTTGTCGGCCATGGTGAGGGCGTCGGTGTAGCGCAGGTCGATCTCGTGCTGGCTGGGGCTGTCCTCGTGGTGGCTGTAGCGCACGGGGATGCCGATGCCCTCGAGGGCCAGGATGGTGCGGCGCCGAAGGTCGGTGGCCACGTCGACGGTGGTGAGGTCGAAGTACGAGCCGTGGTCGAGTGGGGTGGGCGCCGCGTTGCCCTCCTGGCGGGCGAAGTAGAAGAACTCCATGTCGGGGCCCACGTAGAACGAGAACCCCCGGTCGCGGGCCCGCTCCAGGTTGCGACGCAGGACGTGGCGGGGGTCGCCCTCGAACGG
>JBPCJV010000162.1:0-7610 GCA_051004925.1 Acidimicrobiales bacterium
GGAGGGGAAACCTTCGGGCGGCCCGTCTTTCTCCCTTTTGCTCTCTGGTGTCTTTGGCTTCCCTCCTGTGTGTTCCCTCCCCCCCCGGGCCGGCGGGCCCAGGCGGGACCTGGTCTTCACGAAGATCTGGTTGGCGACGCGGTCGCCGACGGTCCGGTCGGTGCCGTCGACTCGGACGACCATGGGCCCGTCGAAGGGGTGCTTCTCCCGGACCTCGACGACCACATCGGGCCGCAGCCCGAGGGTCTCGAGGAAGGCAACGAGGTCGGGGTCGGTGGAACCGGGCAGGGCGACGACACCCACGTCGCCCGGCTCGAGGTCGTACAGGGCGGGCATGGCCGGTATGTCCCGGCCCTCGGGCTCGGGGATAGGGAAGCCGTGGGGACACGACGTCGGACGGTCGAGGGCCACGAACAGGCGGTCTTCGACCTCGGCGGGCAGGTCATGTTCGAACGACACGGCCAGACGGTCGGCTTCGTTCCAGGGGTAGCCCAGCATGTCGGACAGGAAGCGCTCCACGATGCGGTGACGGCGGATGGCGGCGACGGCGGCGGCCCGCCCCGCCTCCGTGAGCTCGACGCCCCGGTAGGGGCGGTGGTCGAGCAGGCCGCGCTCGGCAAGGCGCTTGACGATCGCGGTGGCCGTGCCCGGGGACACACCCAGCGCCTCGGCCAGGGCGCCGGTGTGGGCGTCGTGGCCGTCGCTCGAGAGCCTGTAGAGCGACTTGAGTGCGGCGCGTTCAGATTTCGAAAGGGGGGCATCCATGGCTTCGGTGACCGCAAAGATAGATTTTGGCCAGGCAAAGGTCAAGGACGACGTGCGCCCTCGCCGCCGCCGCGGCGCCCTCTCCGAATCGTCGGCCAGCCTGGCCGGACCTACATGGGAGCGGAGAAGGGTGGTTAGTCGGCCGCCATGGCTATGCCGTAGGTGCGGCGGGTCGAAACCGGCCCGTGGGCGGCGCGGCAGCGTCGGCCTGAGCCGCCCTGGCCACCCGCGAGGCGTTGACGGCCAGCAGGTCGACAGGACGCCGGCGCTCCAACCAAGGGTTGTCGGTGACGAACCACAGGGCCACGTCCCACGGGGCCCGGATGCGCCCCAGCCGCCACCGCAGTGCCGGCGGCGTCAGGAGCGTCGTGGCCAGCACGACGAGTAGGAGGGCGGCGTACTCGTCGTCGCCGAACACGTTCTGGCGCAGCCCGATGGCCGCGAAGATCAGGCCCACCTCGCCGCGGGGGATCATGCCGATGCCCACCAGCAGCCGGTCGCCGCGGCCGAGGAGCCCGGCCGCGGCCGCCAGCTTGCTCAGCACGGCCACGACCATGAGTGCTCCGGCCAGGGCGAGCACGGAGGGTCGGCAAAGCGGCTGATGTCGGCCTCGATGCCGATCTGGAGGAAGAACACCGGGATGAACAGGTGGCCTACCGGGGCCAGGTCGCGCCGGATGCGGTCCGCGGCCCGGCAGCGCGAAAGCGAGATCCCGGCGACGAAGGCGCCGACGATGGGTGCCAGCCCGGCGGCCTCGGCCAGCTCGGCGACTCCCAGGGTGAAGGCTAGGGCCAGGCCGACGAGCGTTCCGGCCGAACGGCTGTGTCGCTGGACCCGGGCGAAGACGGGTGGTGCGGCGCGGACACCGACGACCGAGGTGACCACGCAGCAGGTCGGGCGGATGGTGGAAGGGGTTCTGGTTCTGGTTCGTCCCCGGGTTGGTCCTGGCCCTGGGCGTGGCCGTCACCATCCACCCGATCGTGATCGGCATCGTCCTGGCGAGCGCTGGCCAGGGGGGCCTCGTCCGCCGCAACACCACCCACGTCGCCCCACAAGGGGGAGCCAAACAGCCAGCAGGGTCTCGTGTTGAGCGGCCGGGTCTCCCCATGGTGCAGAATGGGGCGACCACTTCGGTGGGTGGGTGTGCCGGGAAGCCTGGTCGGCGAGCAGCTATTCCGCGCGCCAGGAGCTGAGCAGTGGCCACCACCGCACCCGAAGAACCCGGGCGGGACCCCGACGAGTCCGGTGCCCGCGCGGCCATGCCCGGACGCCGCCTCCCGCGGGTCTTGCGGCAGTTCCTGGAGACCGAGGCGGCCGGCGGGATCGTGCTCCTGGTCGCAGCCCTGGTCGCCCTCGCCTGGGCCAACTCGCCGTGGAGTGCCTCGTATCAGGACCTGTGGGGCACCGACATCTCCATACGCCTCGGTCGCTTCGTGCTGGAAGAGGACCTGCAGCACTGGGTGAACGACGGGCTCATGGCCGTCTTCTTCTTCGTCGTCGGCCTCGAGATCAAACGGGAGCTTGTCCAGGGGGAACTTCGGGACCCCCGGACCGCGGCGATGCCGGCGATCGCCGCGGCGGGCGGAATGGCCGTACCCGCCCTGCTGTTCCTCCTGGTCACGTCCGGGAGCCCGGGATCGGGCGGCTGGGGCATTCCCATGGCGACCGATATCGCGTTCGCCATCGGGGTGGTCGGCCTGCTGGGCACGAGGGTGCCCACCTCGCTCAAGCTGTTCCTGTTGACCTTGGCGATCGTCGACGACATCGGCGCCATCGTGGTGATCGCGGTGTTCTACTCCGCCGATCTTCAGCTTGGATTCCTCGCCATGGCCGTCGGGCTGGTCGCCGTGATGATCGGGCTCAGGCGGGCCGGCGTCGTCTGGTTGGCCCCGTATGTCCTCCTGGGGATCGGGGTGTGGTTGGCGACGCAGGTGTCCGGCGTCCACGCCACCATCGCCGGCGTCGTGCTGGGCCTCCTCGCCCCCGCCCGGGCCTTAACTCCCGCAGCGGTGGCTCGCCACTGGGCCGGCGACCTGGCCGACGAACCCGGTCCCGAAGAGCTCGATGCGATGACCCGGCTGGTCAAGACATCCGTGTCACCGGCTGAGCGCCTTGAGCACCTGCTCCACCCGTGGACGAGCTTCCTTGTCATCCCTCTGTTCGCCCTGGCCAACGCGGGGGTTGCCATCAGGGGGGAGTCCTTCGACGCCCCGGGGGCGGCGACGGTGACGATCGGCGTGATGCTCGGGCTCGTGGTGGGCAAGATCGTGGGGATCACGGCGGCGGCGTGGCTCACCGTGCGGAGCGGCCTCGGCCGCCTGCCCGACGGGGCTACCTGGCCGATGGTTGCCGGCATCGCTGCCGTGGCCGGGATTGGTTTCACCGTCTCGCTGTTCATGTCCGAGCTCGCCCTGGATTCGCCAGCGCTGCAGGACGCGGCGAAGATCGGTGTCCTGGGCGCGTCGGCGCTCGCTGCTGCCGTCGGCACTCTCGTTCTCTGGCGAGCGTCACGGGGTAAGTCGAACCCGACTCCTTGATGCTCCTGTGAGGGCGTCCGAGGGGAACGTTGGGCAGGGCCACGAGCGCCTCGGAGTTGTGCCCGGTCCCTCCGGCGTGTTGCATGGTCGGTCATGCACGTGGTCGTCGTCGGCTGTGGTCGGGTGGGATCGGAGCTGGCCGCCGCGCTGGAGCTCGACGGGCACAGCGTGGCCGTCATCGACAAGAACGCCTACGCCTTGCGCCGGCTCCCCGATCGCTTCGGGGGGAAGACCGTTCTCGGGTGCGGGTTCGACCGCAGCCACCTGGAGGAGGACGGCATCAGGGAGGCCGATGCCCTGGCCGCGGTCACCAACGGCGACAACAGCAACATCCTCACCGCCAGGATCGCCCGGGAGACCTACGAGATCCGCAACGTCGTCGCCCGCATCTACGACCCCCGGCGGGCGGCCATCTACCAGCGCCTCGGCATCCCCACCGTCGCGACGGTGGCGTGGACCACCGACCAGGTGCTGCGCCGCCTCTTGCCCTCCCGATCGGTCACGGAGTGGAGCGACGCCACCGGCATGATCAGCATGGTGGAGCGCTACCTCCCCGACGCCTGGGCCGGTCGCAAGCTGGAGCAGCTGGCCGAGGGGGACGACTTCCGTCTCGTCGGCCTCACCCGTGGTGGTGTCGCGCGGGTGGTGGGCAGCGAGGCGGTCGGCCAGGAGGGCGACATCCTGCACCTGGTGGTCCACGCCGAGGGCCTCGACGCCCTCGAGAAGAGGCTGGGGGGGTCGCCGTGAAGGTCGCCATCGCCGGGGCGGGCAACGTGGGCCAGTACATCGCCCTCGACCTGCGGGAGAGCGGACACGACGTCCTGCTCTTCGAGCAGGACCCCGACCTCGTGGCCATGCTGCGTCCCCGCCTCGACGTGCGCTGGTTCGTCGGCGACGCCTGCGAGCCGGACAGCCTCCGCGCCGCCGGGTTCGACGAGATGGACGTGGTCGTCGCGGCCACGGGAGACGACGAGGACAACCTGGTCATCTCGCTGTTGTCCAAGCAGGAGTTCGCCGTGCCCCGGGTCGTGGCGAGGGTGAACCACCCCGACAACCAGTGGCTGTTCAACGAGTCCTGGGGGGTCGACGTGTCGGTCTCCACGCCCCACCTGCTGACGGCGCTGGTGGAGGAGGCCGTGCAGGTCGGTTCGCTGGTGCGGCTGCTGCAGTTCCAGGACGCCAACCTGGTCGAGGTCACCCTGGCCGACGACTCCCCGGCCGTGGGGGTGTGCCTGAGCGACCTGGGAGTTCCCCGCGACGCCACCGTGGTCGCCGTCATCCGGGAGCGTCACGTGGTCGTGCCCCGCGGGGAGACCACCATGCAGGCCGGCGACGAGGTCCTGCTCCTGGTGAGCCCCGAATCGGTCGAGGCGGTCAAGGCCCTGCTCGTCGGGCCCGGAGGGCCCACACCCCTCGCGTAATCCCTAGTTCAGGACGATGAGGGCGACGATCGCCACGATCGCGATGACCGCAACCAACGCGCCCACGATGCGGGCGGTGGCGCTTCCCGGACGGAGCCCGAGGTTCTCCTCGACCGCCTCGCGCTCGTGCCTCATCTCCTGTTGCGGAGCGGTGCCCACCTTCGGCAGGTGCTCACGGCCCTTGCGCTTCTGTCCCGAGCTGCCCATTCGACGCAGCGTATCCCGTCGTCCTCGGAGCACGAGCCGTTATCGTCATCCCCATGGACGACAACGACTTCGTGACCGACCTCCCCATCTCGACCACCTTCGACCTGCCGGGCTACACGGTCGACCAGACGCTCGGGCTGTGTTGGGGCGTCGTCGTGCGCAGCGTCGGGGCCCTCAAGGGGATCTCCGGCTCGTTCCGCTCGCTGAAGGCGGGCGAGGTCCCGCAGTTCACCGAGGTGGTCAGCCAGGCGAGGCACACGGCGATGGAACGGCTGATCCAGCACGCCCAGCAGCTCGGCGCCAATGCCGTCGTGGGCGCCCGCTTCGACTCCTCCGATGTCGGGGAGGGTATGGCGGAGATCGTGGCCTACGGCACGGCCGCCGTGGTGCGCCCGGGCGCGTAGGCGCACCGGAGGAGTCAGGCCAGGAGCTCGTAGCGGGGGTTGTAGAGGAAGAGCCGGTTCCCGTGGGTGCCGGGGTTGGCCCGACCGGAGACCACCAGCTTGCGGCCGGGTGAGATGCCGGCGATCTGGCGCCGGCCCATCCACACGGCGACGAGGCTGCCGCTGCCGTCGGTGATGGTGGCCTCGAGGGAGGGCGACCCGGCCCGGGGGACGATGCGCAGGGAGCAGATCTCGCCGACCACCGCCACCTCCTGCCGGGCCCGCACGTCGCTGATGGCCGTCATTCCCGGCAGCTCCGAGCAGAACTTGCGGAGCTTGGTGATGTCGAGCTCCGACGCCGGGGTTCGTAGGTTCTTGAAGAGGCGTTTCAGCGTCAACGCCATGCCGGTCAGTCGACGATGTCGTCGGCGGCGTGCAGCATCACCAGGCGCACCGCGGTGCCGCCCTGCGACGAGGTGATCTCGACCTCGTCGACCAGGGCTCGAATCAGGGGAATGCCGAGGCCCCGCTCGAACTTCAACCGGTCGGGATCGGTGACCGGCGGGTGGTCGGGGAGGCCGGCGGGGTCGAACCCCGGGCCCCGGTCCTCGAGCCTGACCTCCAGGCCGCGGTCGTGGGCCCGGCACTGCAGGCGCACCCGCTCGTCGGTGGACACCGAGTCGTGGGCCTCGATGGCGTTCGTGCACGCCTCGGACACCGCGAGCTTGAGGTCGTCGATGCGCTCGTCGGCCAGCTGGATGTCGGTGGCCGCCAGGGCGGAGACGACCAGGCGGGCCAGGGCCACGAACTCGGCCCGGGCCGGGATCTCCAGGGCGACGACGTCGGCGACCACGGTGATGGCGTGAGCCCCGCTCTCTAGGAGCCCGCGGTCGCCTCGTCGACCGTGGCGTGGATGGCGAACACCTTGGTGAGCCCGGTGATCTCGAAGACCTTGAGGATGCGGCTCTGGGTGCATACGAGAAGAAGGTCGCCGTCGTGGCTGCGCAGGCGCTTCAGGCCGCCGACGAGCACCCCCAGACCGGTGGAGTCGAGGAAGTCGACCCCCTCGAGGTCGACGACGATCTGGTGCTTGCCCTCGGTGACGAGCTCGATGAGCCGTTCCCGGAACTTCGGTGCGGTGTACACGTCGACTTCGCCGTGGACGCTCAGCACCGTGTACTTGCCCCGTTCCGTGACATCGAGGCCAAGATCCATCCGTGTTCCTCCCCTGCTCGCTCTCGTGGCAAAGCTACCAAGCCCCCGTGCCGTTCCGGAACGACCGCCTGGGAGGCACTGCTATATCGCGCCACCGGCCATGTAGCGGACCCGACTGGCGATGTTGACGGCATGGTCGCCGAGGCGCTCGTAGAAGCGGCCGACCAGCGCCATCTCGATGGCCACGGGAATGGTGACGGTGCCCGAGGCCAGCTCCGCGGTCAGGCTGACGTGCACGTCGTCGAGCTCGTCGTCGCGCTCGCGCAGGCGGGCGGCCGCCCCGCCGTCGCGCTCGACGTAGGCGTCGGCCACCGTCCGCCACATCTCCACGCCGAGCCGGCCCATCTGGTCGACCAGCCCCCGGATGCGCGGGGTGAGCTCGGGGGTGAGGCCCCGCGCCGCCCGCTGGGCGATGTGCTCGATGAGGTCGCCGCTGCGCTCGAGCTCGGGGACGATGCGCAGGACGGAGAGGAGGAATCTCAGGTCGTCGGCCATGGGCGACTGCAGGGCGAACACCCGCTGGACGAGGTCTTCGAGCTCGACGTAGACGGTGTCGATGATCTCGTCGCGCGCCACCAGCGCGCGTGCCCGCTCGCGGTCGCCGGCCAGGAGGGCGTCGGTGGCGCCAGCCAGTCCCTCGCTGACGAGGGCGAAGAGCTGGAGGACCTGGGCGTCGATCTTGGCCAGTTCCCGGTGGAACCCGACTCGCAGCTCCTCGACCACGCTCCGACCCTACAGGGGAGAGGGTCCGAACGAGCGTGGCCGGGTGAGGGTGGCCCCTGTCAGGGTCCGGCCTCCAGGGAGGTCGGGAATATCCGGTGGCTGAAGCGGCGCAGGTGGGCGGCGGCGACGCACATGAACAGGCCGGCGGCGATGGGCAGGAGGATTGCCCGCTTGTTCGTGGTGCGCCCCAGGATCATCACCGCATCGTCGGCGGGCCTGGTTGCTCCACGAGCCTGGTCCGGACGGGTCCCGAACGGCAGGGTCTGTGAGAACTCACCGTCGGGTTCGCCCAGGGCTCCTGCCGTAGGTCCTGTGCCACCCGCCGACACCGAGCCCGCGCCGGCCGGCCCGCGCATGCC
>JBPCJV010000163.1:0-3101 GCA_051004925.1 Acidimicrobiales bacterium
GGAGAAGACGGTTGTCGCCGTGCTGGCCGAGCTGAAGCCGGGCCGCCAGCTCTACGCCAACGTGGAGTTCTACGCGGGTGTGGTCATGAACAACGTGGGCATCCCCCGCACCCTGTTCACGCCGACCTTCACCTCCAGCCGGGTCATCGGGTGGACCTCGCACGTGCTGGAGCAGGCGGCCGACAACCGCCTCATCCGCCCCAGCGCCCACTACCACGGGCCGCCGCCGCCCGAGCCCGTCCCCGACCCCGATTGAGCGAGGACGGGCCTCGGGCGGTCACGGTCGAAGAGGCGACGGCGGTCACCGAGGAGCTCATGGACGCGGTCGGCCGCCTGGTGCCCCAGCTCTCCCGCAACAGCCCCGTGCCCGACCGGGCCGAGGTGGCGGAGATCGTGGCCTCGCCCGCCACCGTGCTGCTGCTGGCCCGCGGCGCCGACGGAACCGTGGTGGGCGCCCTCACGCTGGTGCTGTTCCGCATCCCAACCGGCGTGCGGGCCTGGGTGGAGGGCGTGGTGGTCGACGAGTCGGCGCGGGGCCGCGGCGTGGGGGCGACGCTCGGGCGCGAGGCTCTGCGGAGAGCGGAGGCCGCCGGGGCCCGCACGGTCGACCTCCCGTCCCGGCCGTCGCGTGGGGCGGCCAACCGCCTGTACGTGCGCCTCGGCTTCGAGCAGCGCGAGACCCACGTGTACCGCTGGTCGGGTCAGGCGTAACCGCCGGACGCGGCGCCCCGTTCCGGCCGATTCAGGGTCGTCCTGGCGACCCGCAACCCGACCAGAACGGAATCGTCGGCTACGCACCCTGGATTCGGTAGAGGCCGTCGGCGGCCAAGAGGTACAGCTCGCCGGATGCGTCCTCGCCGAACGAGTAGATCCGGTGGGACGGCAGGTCGAGCTGGCGCTGGCCGGCCACCTTGGCGTCGTCCTGCACCAGGCCCCAGACCGAGCCCGAGCAGTAGTCGCAGTAGAGGTACACGCCCTGAAGGGCGGGGATGCGGCTGCCGCGGTACACGTAGCCCCCGGTGACCGAGCAGTTGTCGTCGTCGTGGGTGTACTCGACGATCGGCAGGATGCCGTCGGGAGGGTTGGTGCCGTGGAGCGGATGGGTGCTGTCCATCAGGCTCCAGCCGAAGTTGGCCCCCGGGGGGCTGCCGGCAGGGCGGAAGTCGATCTCCTCCCACCTGTCCTGGCCCACGTCGGCGATCCACAGGTCGGCGGTGCTGCGGTCCCAGGTGAACCGCCAGGGGTTGCGCAGGCCCAGGGCGAAGATCTCGGGGGCGGCGCCTGGTCGGTTCACGAAGGGGTTGTCGGGAGGGACGGTATACGGGCGGTCGCCCGAGGGGGTCGGGTCGATGCGCAGGATCTTGCCCAGCAGCGTTCCCAGGTTCTGGCCGTTCCTGCTGGGGTCGCGCTGGCCGCCACCGTCGCCCAGGCCCACGTAGAGCATGCCGTCGGGCCCGAAGGCGACCTCGCCGCCGTTGTGGTTGGCGAAGGGCTGGTCGACGGCCAGCAGCACCCGGCGGGTGGCCACGTCAGCCCGCCCGTCGCGGAAGGCGTACTCCACCACCCGGGTGTCGCCGGCGCGGTCGGTGTAGTCCACGTAGAGGCGCTCACCGTCGGGGGAGAACGTCAGTCCCAGGAGCCCCTGCTCGCTCCCGGTGGAGACCTCGCCCGAGAGGTCGAGCACGGGTTGGGCGTCGACGGCGTCGCCGCCGGACTGGCCCTGCACCACCCGGCGCACCTGGCCCCGCTTCTCGGCCACGTACAGGTTGTCGTCGCCCGGGCGGACGGCGAGGGCGACGGGCCCGGTGAGGTTGTCGATCTCGGCCAGGCCCAGGCGGACGGCGGCCAGGTCGGGGCCGTCACCCCGCTCAGAGGGCCGCTCGGGCCCTGTGCCCTGTGGGGTCGACGACACCGCCGCCCCCGGCGGGGCCGACGTGGTCGAGGCCGACGGAGCGGCGTCGTCGCCGCTCGCACAGGCCGCCGCCATCAACGCCAGGGTCATGACCGCGCCGAGCCTCTGCACCAGCCGGGTCATGTCGTGAGCGGCCGAATGAGGCCCTCCTGGGCGACCGAGGTGACCAGGTGGCCGTCGCGGGTGAAGATCGACCCGCGGGCGAAGGCGCGGGCGCCGTGGCCCGACGGGCTCTCCTGCTCGTACAGCAGCCACTCGTCGGCCCGGAACGGTCGGTGGAACCACATGGCGTGGTCGAGGCTGGCGAACAGGACACCGGGCGTGGAGAGGGAGCTCCCGCCGTGGGCCGAAAGGGCGGTGTCGAGCAGGGTGAGGTCGGATGCGTAGGCCACCACGCACGCGTGCAGCAACGGGTCGTCGGGAAGCGCGCCGTCGGCTCGCAGCCACACCTGCTGGCAGGCGGGGAGCCCCTCGCCCGATTCCCGGTCGAAGGGGTGTGCGGTGACGTAGCGGACGTCGATGGCGTGGGCCCGGTCGGCGATCCCGCCCATGCGGTCGCTCCAGGGGGCGAGCTGGATGGCCCGGGTGGGCAACTGCTCGGGGCCGGGAGCCTCGGGCATGGCCACCTGGTGGTCAGGGCCCGGCTCGTCGACGTGGAACGAGGCCGACAGGTTGAAGATGGCCCTGCCGTGCTGGACGGCGACAACCCGGCGGGTGGTGAACGAACGGCCGTCCCGGATGCGGTCAACCGTGTAGAGGATGGGGACTTCCGGGTCGCCGGGCCTGAGGAAGTAGGCGTGGAGCGAGTGCACGCGACGGTCGTCGACCGTACGCCCGGCAGCCACCAGGGCCTGGCCCGCCACCTGGCCGCCGAACACCCGCTGGCGGTCGTCGTCGGGACTCAGGCCGCGGAACACGTCGACCTCGATGCGCTCCAGGTCGAGCAGGTCGACGAGCGCGTCGAGGGCGTCGGTCACCAGGCCATCCTGGCAGCGCTCAGTCCCTTACTCGGGCGCGGCCAGTGACGAACCGACCGACTCTCCTGCGGCCCGGAACAGGCCCGACGCCGGCCCGGTGCCGGCCAGGGCGTCGGCGGCCCGCACGCACGCGGACAACGAGTAGGGCGTGTGCTCGCCGCCGGGGAAAGGGAACTGTTCAGGATGGAGCATGCCGGTGAAATAGCTCCCGT
>JBPCJV010000164.1:0-5400 GCA_051004925.1 Acidimicrobiales bacterium
GTGCAGAAGCGACGCGGCCAGGGCGACGGCGCCGGCCAGGAAGGCGCCGGTGGCCGGGCCGCCCAGGCCCCCGCGGCCGGGTACGCCCGAGGACGTGGCACCGGCGTCGGCCAGCTCGAGGGCGACAGTTGTGGCGACGATGCCCAGCGACAGCTGGGTGAGGAGGGTGAGCACGATCAGGGGCCAGTGCGGGTCCTCGCGCCGCACCCGGTGCTCGTTGGCCGGCCGGGTGTCGGCGGGAACGTCGGGGGGGCGCATGATGCGCGTCGTCGACAGAGTGATCTCGGCCGGGGGCAGCCCGGGGGCGTCGGCCGACGCGTGGTCGGCGCGCCACGCGGCCACGTCGACCTTCTCCACGCCGATGGCCGACGTTGGGCAGGCCAGCACGCAGGCGGGGTTCTCGCCCTCGTCGATGCGGGGACGGCACATGTCGCACTTGGACACGATCTTCTTGGCCGGGTTGAAGACGGGAACCTCGTAGGGGCAGTTCCAGATGCAGTACTGGCAGCCGATGCAGTCGTCGGGGTGGTGGGCGACGATGCCGTTCCCGAGCTTCTCGTAGGCGTTGGTGGGACAGCCCGACAGGCAGGTGGGCTCCACGCAGTGGTTGCAGGCCATGGACAGGCTGAACCGTCGGGTGTCGGGGAACTCGCCGCCCTCGAGCTCGCCGACGCGGCGCCAGGCCTGGTCCACCGGGGTGTCGTTCTGCTCGGCGCAGGCCACCTCACAGGAGTGGCACCCGACGCAGGCGTCCATGGCGAAGGTGAAACGGTACTGCTCGCCCGCCTCGAGGGGAAGGAGGTCGGGCCCACGCGCGGTGACGCCGTGAACCGGGCGGCGACGGGTGGGGGTGAAGGCGACGGGTTGTGAGGTTCCGGGCACCGACGTGCCCGGCTCGGAGACGAGCGTCACGAGGGCAGTGCCACCTGCACGTGGCCGTCGACCACGCGGACCTCGAACGTGGGCACCGAGACGGACGGGTCGTCGAGGCATTCGCCGGAGGTGAGGTCGAAGCTCTGCTTGTACACGGGCGAGGCGACCTTGAGGCGGTTGCCCTTGCAGCCGACGATGCCGCGCGACAGCACGTTGGCCTTGGAGAACGGGTCGAAGTTCGACAGGGCGTAGACCTCATCACTGTCACCCCGCTCGGAGGGCCGCTCGGGCCCAGCGCCTGAAGTGGCGCCCTCGTCGCCGCGGCCGTGGCCAACGCGGAACACCGCCACCTGGTACGGGCCCACCTTGGCGCACACGCCGCGGTCGACGATCATCTGGTCGAGGGAGCACACGTCGATCCAGTTCCGGGTGGGAGCTTCGGTCGTGAGCGTCATGGCGAACCTTCCTTCAGTGGGCTCAGCGGGATCAGGGCGGGGTCGGGCTTCTCGTGGAGGTAGGCGGGCCGGGGCTGGCCCCGCTCGGGCACGAAGACCACGTTGGGGTCGTCGTCGTCGGAGTTGACGAAGGTGCGGAAGCGGGCGCTGCGCACGGGGTCGTCGATCGTCGCCTTCCACTCGCACTCGTAGGTCTCGACGTGGCGGGCCATGTCGGCTTCGAGCTCGGCGCAGATGCCGAGGGCGTCGTCGAGCACGACGCTGCGCAGGTAGTCAATGCCGCCGTCGAGCTTGTTGAGCCACACCGCGGTGCGCTCCAGGCGGTCGGCGGTACGCACGTAGAACATGAGGAAGCGGTCGAGGTAGGCGAAGACGGTCTCGGTGTCGACGTCGGCGGCGAGGAGCACGCCGTGCTGCGGCTTCATCCCGCCGTTGCCGCACACGTAGACGTTCCAGCCCTTTTCGGTGGCGATGACGCCGAAGTCCTTGCTCTGGGCCTCGGCGCACTCGCGGGTGCAGCCGGAGACGGCGCCCTTGATCTTGTGGGGCGCCCGCAGCCCCCGGTACCGCAACTCCAGGTCGATGGCGAGCGTGGTCGAGTCCTGCACGCCGAACCGGCACCAGGTCTTGCCCACGCACGACTTCACGGTGCGCAGGGCCTTGCCGTAGGCGTGGCCGGACTCCATGCCCACGTCCACCAGCTGGCGCCAGATGTGGGGGAGCTGGTCGACCCGGGCGCCGAAAAGGTCGATGCGCTGGGCGCCCGTGATCTTGGTGTAGAGGTTGAACTCCTTGGCTATGTTGCCGATGGCGATGAGTTGGTCGGGGGTGATCTCGCCGCCCGGCACCCGGGGGACCACCGAGTAGGTGCCGTCGCGCTGGAGGTTGGCGAGGAAGTGGTCGTTGGTGTCCTGGAGGGCGGCCTGGTCCTGGCTCAGGATGTAGCCGTTGCCGAGCGAGGCCAGCATCGACGCGATCGCGGGCTTGCAGATCTCGCAGCCCCGCCCGGTGCCGTGGGCCGCCAGCACCTCGGAGAAGGTGTTGATGCGGTGGAACCGCACGATGTCGAACAGCTCCTGGCGGGTGTAGGCGAAGTGCTCGCACAGGTCGTTGCCCACCTCGACGCCCGCTTTGCGCAGCTCGTCGCGCAGGATCTCGGTGACGAGCGGCACGCAGCCGCCGCAGCCGGTGCCGGCCTTGGTGCAGGCCTTGACCGCGCCGACATCGGTGAGGCCGTCGCCGGCGATGGCGGCGCAGATGTCGCCCTTGGTCACGGTGTTGCACGAGCACACGGTGGCCGAGTCGACCAGCGACGCCACTCCGACGGCCGCCCCCGCCCCGTTGGACGAGGCCGGGAAGATCAGCTCCTCGAGATGGGCGGGCGTGGGCATCTCGCCCCGCGTCATCTGCACCAGCGTCTGGTACATCGACGCGTCGCCCACGAGGATGCCGCCCACAACGGGACGGATCGGCGGTGTTCCCGGCGTGGTCGCGGAGGGGGGCGCCGGCCGGCCGACATCCCGCTCAGAGGGCCGCTCGGGCCCAACGACCAGGCGCTTGTACACGTTGGTGACGGGGTCGGCGTAGGTGATCGCCTCGGCGCCGGGCGACGTGGCGAAGGCGTCGCCGAAGCTGGCCACGTCGATGCCCATCAGCTTGAGCTTGGTGGACATGTCGGCGCCGACGAAGGTGGCGCTGCCGCCGAGGATCCGGTCGGCCACCACGCGGGCCATCTGGTAGCCGGGCGCCACCAGGCCCCAGATCTTGCCCACGGCCAGGGCGCACTCGCCGATGGCGAAGATCCGCGGGTCCGACGTCCGGCACGCCTCGTCGACCACCACGCCACCGCGCTCGCCCACCTCCAGGCCCGCGGCCCGGGCCAGCTCGTCGCGCGGCCGGATGCCGGCGGAGAAGACGACCATCTCCGTTGCGAGGTCGTCAGGCTGCGCTCGCCCCCCGCTCGGAGGGCCGCTCGGGCCCTCGGCCTGGGGGGCGAAGCGCATGCCCGACACCCGCCCGTCGTCGGCGGACAGCACCTCGGCGGTGGCCGTGGAGGTGTGGATCACCACGCCGAGGTCTTCGATGCGCCGGCGCAGGGCGGCGCCGCCACCCTCGTCGACCTGAACCGGCATCAGCCGCGGGAAGAACTCCACCACGTGGGTCTCCAGGCCCAGGCTGCTTAGGGCGTTGGCCGCCTCGAGCCCGAGCAGGCCTCCTCCGACGACCGCCCCGACCCGGCAGTGCTCGGCATAGGAGGCGATGGCCTCGAGGTCGTCGATCGTGCGGTAGACGAAGCAGCCCGGCGCGTCGCGGCCGTCGACCGGCGGCACGAACGGGTAGGAGCCGGTGGCCAGCACGAGGGCGTCGTAAGCGATGCGCACTCCCTTGACCGACACCACTTCGGCCGCAGCGGTGTCGATGGAGGCGACGGCATCTCCTACGTGCACCTGGAGGCCCGCCTGGTCGAAGAACCCTGGAGTCACCATCGACAGGTCGTCGGCGGTGGCGCCGGAGAAGAAGGAGCTCAGGCCCACCCGGTCGTAGGCCAGGCGGGACTCCTCGCAGAAGGTGACCACGTCCCACTCGGCGGTGGCCCCTCGCTCGGCGAGGACCTCGAGCAGCTTGTGCCCGACCATGCCGTTGCCGACGACGACCAGAGTCCGTCGGTCGAGGTCCGGGGTCGCGCCAGTAGCGTGGCTCATGCAGCCATCCAAGCGGACGGGTGTGTTGGCCCCGTTGCCGGGGTGTGAACAGCCGTCGACGAACACCCGACACCGTCAGCGCATCCGTGTGAGGTCCCTGAACGCTTTCTGAACGAGCGCCATCCGGGGACGACAGCTTGCGTTCAGGCCATCTTCTCGGAATGGCCACCCCGGCCGCACCGACACGGCACAGGAACACGTCATCATGGTGGGCAGTCATGCCTCTTCTTCCGCTCGACGGGTTCACCATCGGCATCACCGCGGACCGCCGCTGGGAGGAACAGGCGGAGTTGCTCGGCCGGCGCGGCGCGGCAATCGTGCACGGGCCCACCATGACCACGCTGTACCTGGCGTCCGACGAGGACCTGCGCAACGCCACCCTCGCCCTGCTCGACCACCCGCCCGACTACCTGGTGGCCACCACGGGCATCGGCATCCGGGCCTGGTTGGAGACGGCATCGGCGTGGGGCCTGGGCGACCGGCTGGTCGCCGCCCTCGCCGACACCAAGGTCGTGGCGCGCGGTCCGAAGGCCGCGGCCGCCGCCCAGGCCGGCGGGCTCGACGTGTGGGGGAAGTCGGCCAACGAGCGGATGGACGCCCTCGTCTCGTTGCTGCTGGCCGAGCCCCTCGCCGGTCGGGTGGTGGCCGTCCAGGAGTACGGGATGCCCAGCCCCGAGCTCACCGCCGCCCTCGGCGACGCCGGGGCGACCGTGGTGGAGGTCCCGGTGTACCGCTGGCGGATGCCCGAGGAGACGGCGCCGGCGCTGCGCATGGTGGAGGCCGCCGTGGATGGCCGGGTCGACGCCATCACCTTCACCAGCGCCCCTGCCGTCCACAACCTCTTTGCCATCGCCGCGCAGAGCGGCGCCGACGACGACCTGCGCAAGGCGTTCAACGGACAGGTCGTCGCCGGATGCGTGGGACCGGTCTGCGCCGGCGGCGCGCGCAAGGAGGGCATCGAGGCGCCGCTCGTCCCCGACGTCGGACGGTTGGGACTGCTGGTGCGCGTGCTCAGCGAGCACTTCGAGAGCCGGCGGCGCACCTACCGGCTGGGCGACACCGATCTGGTCGTGCAGGGGGCGGCGGTCGAGGTCGACGGCGAGCGGGTCGAGCTGACGCCGAAGGAGCGTTCGGTGTTCGAGTCGCTGGCCGACGCGACCGGCGCCGTGGTGGCCCGTCGCGCCCTGCTGGAGCGGGTGTGGGGCTCGGCCGAGGCCGATCCCCATGTGCTCGAGGTGACCATCGGTCGCCTCCGCCGCCGCCTGGGCTCGTGCGGACCGGCCATCGAGACCACCGCCGGCCGCGGCTACCGTCTCGCCGTCTAGTCCTCCACTGGAAATGCCTGGACAGCCGTGGCATGGCGGCGTATA
>JBPCJV010000165.1:0-4743 GCA_051004925.1 Acidimicrobiales bacterium
CAGTACCTCGACGGGTGTCGCATCCAGCCCGGCGACCTTCGGCACGTCAACCAGTACCCCCGCCCACGTAACTCGCAGGCGACAACATCGCCGTCACGTCCAGCACCGGCCGGTAGTGCGCATTCCGGCGAATGCGGACAACCGTTCCGGTAGCCGGGGTCGCTCCGATGGAGGGGGGCTACCCCGGCGGCCCGAGCGGCCGTGCAGTTGGCGTAGTAGACGCCGGCGGCCACGGTGGTAGTCGGTATTGGCGTCGGCGAGCCCGCCGGCGCTGGCGATGGATCAGCTCCGTCTGGAACGACCGCCCAGGCCGGATGAACCTACTGACCGTCACGCACGGCGTGATGACCCTGAGCCTTGTCGGGTGGTAGACGTTCGCAGGCGGGCCCGATCGACAGGCAGAATCTCGGGCCGCAGGCGGGACAGTTGGGGGCGAGGCCGTTGCTTCCGCCGTCGAGGGTGTCACGTCATCATCGGCGGCAGGGCTGGGCGACGTGACGGACGAGCCGGCGTCGGGCACACACTTGTCCCCATGGCCAGGGGGATTGCGGTTGCCAGCTATGCAGTCGACCTGGGTGGGTCCGCTCCTGCTGCATCCCACAAGCCGCTCAGCGCGACAAGAGCCAGGAGCAGGAGAAGTGGGCGACGCGGCATCTTGGGACCGAAAAAGGTGGGCTAACTGGCTCGGCCTGACGTCAAGCGTTTCCCCGTCCGAATCAGAGGGAAGACCCCCGACGAGCGCGGTGCGCGGCGTATCTCAAGGCTCGTCCGAGAGGCGTGGCCGGAGTAGGGCTGGATCAGGGCGTCGATGCCCTGAGTCTTCAGCCAGGTGAAAAGGAGGGGCCGTAGCAGAGCCGGTCGAAAGGGGCCCATGTCGCCAACCGGTCGTCCCCATAATCCTAGATATGGGGACCGGCAGAAGTGGGACTTGCTGGGCCCGCTCAGCGGCGTCGAAGCCGACGACTCAGAGATGTGAGCGCCTCGTAGAGGCGGCCGACCGGCCCGACCGCACCCTCCGGGAGCCGGATGTGGTCCAGGACGTCGAGCATTCGGACCGGCGGTCGCTGCACCCGGGAGTGCTCAGCAACGACCTTGCCCATATGTAGTCGTCGGCCCCCACGGCCAGGCCGACCAGCACGTCGGTCTCGGAGTCGCGGGCGGTGAGCATGAGCAACCGGCACGGGTCGGTCCCGCTGCACCCGCCTGCACACTTCCAGGCCGTCGAGGCCGGGAAGCATGAGGTCGAGCACGACCAGGTCGGGGCGCAGGTGGTCGCACAGCTCGACGCCCGCCGGTCCGTCGGCGGTCGTCTCCACCCGGAAGCCCTCGCTGCGCAGCCGGGCGGCCACTGCCCAGGCGATGGCCGCCTCGTCCTCGATGACCACCACGGCGCGGGGCTCCGGCATGGGGGCTCAGGATACGAACCCGATGTTCAGGAGTCCCGCGCCCGATGTGGAGATTGGGTGCAGCACGGGGGATTGGGCCGCAGTTTGCGGGGGAACACTTCCTCCACATCACACCCACCGACGAGAGGAACCCCCCCATGGCTGGCGAGATCGACGAGACCAAGGGCCGCATCAAGGAGGCCGCCGGTGACCTCACCGACGACGACGACCTGAAGCGCGAGGGCAAGGTCGACAAGGGCACGGGCAAGGCGAAGGACGCAGTCGACAAGATCTCCGACAAGCTCAAGGGCAACTGACCGCCACGCTCGGGCCGGGTCGCCTCTAGGCTCGGCCCGTGGGCGACCTCGACCTGGAGTCCGCCAAGGACCGCGTGACTGCCGAGGTCGACCGCCGGTCCGATTTCCTCCTCGAGGTGTCCCGCCGGCTCCACGAACGCCCGGAGTTGCTGTTCGAGGAACACCACGCCGCCGGCCTGGTGGCCGACAGCCTCGAGGACGCCGGCTTGGCCGTGACCCGGGCTGCCTACGGCCTCGAGACGGCGGTCGTGGCCCACACCGGAGGCGATGAACCCGGAGCCGACACGGTTGCCGTGCTCTGCGAGTACGACGCCCTGCCGCGCATCGGCCACGCCTGCGGCCACAACATCATCGCCGCCGCGGGCCTCGGAGCCGGACTGGCTGCCGCCGCGGTCGCGGGTGACGCCGGCGGGCGCCTCGCCGTCCTGGGCACACCGGCGGAGGAGGGCGGCGGTGGCAAGGTGCTCATGGGCGATCGCGGCGCCTTCGACGGCGTCGCCGCGGCGATGATGGTGCACCCCGGCGGCCTCGACCTCACCGAGCCGGACGTCATCGCCGTGGCCAGCCTCCGCGTCACCTACCGCGGCCGTGGCGCCCATGCCGCCGCCTACCCCGAGCAGGGCCGCAACGCCCTTGACGCCGCCGTCCTCGGTTACCCCGCCGTCGCCGCCCTCCGCCAGCACATCGCCTCCAATGACCGGGTGCACGGCGTGTTCAGCGAGGCGGGGGAGAAGCCCAACATCGTCCCCGACCGCGCCGTCGCCGAGTGGTACGTCCGGTCGGCCACCATCGCCAGCCTCCAACCGCTGAAGCAGCGCGTCCTGGCCTGCCTCGAGGCGGGGGCGCGGGCCAGCGGGTGCACGATGGAGTGGGAGGCGACGGCGCCCGAGTACTCCGACCTGCGCACCAACCGGCCCCTCGTCGACCTTTACGGCGACAACAGCGCCCGCCTGGGACGGCCGCTCGAGGAGCCCCGGCCGGGCCGGCGGATCATGGCCAGCACCGACATGGGCAACGTCAGCTACCTGGTGCCCTCCATCCACCCGATGATGGCCGTGTCCCCCCCGCAGGTGCCGCTGCACTCGGGCGAGTTCGCCGACTGGGCCGCCGGCCCCGGCGGCGACAGGGCCGTGCTCGACGGGGCCAAGGCCATAGCACCGCCCGCGGTGGACCTCTGGCTGCGGCCGGGCGCCCTGGCGGAGGTCCGCGCCGCCTTCGACGCCGGCCCCTAGTCTCCCGGCCGTGCATCCCTACGTCGCAGAGCAGTGGTCGGCCGAGGAGGCCGACGTGCTCCGCCGGTACTTCACCAACCTCGACGGACCGGTGTTCGCCCTCGTCAACCTGCCCGAGGTGGTCAAGGGCGCACTGTTCGCCCGCTACTCCCGCTCGGCGAAAAGCCTGCGCCGGCTGTTCCTCGACGAGTTCGTGGGCGAGCTCGACACCACGGGCGACGCGTCCATCGACGCCACGATCGGCCTGCGCCGGGCCGAGCAGCTCTACGACCGGGTCTTCTTCGAGTACGGCGACGACTCGGTGGCCCAGCTCGGCGGCGTCCACCTGGCGTGCGAGCAGGCGTCCAACCTGCTCACCAAGGTGCTGGAGTGGGGACGCCTGATGGCCTACCTGGAGCAGTCGACCCGGTACGTGGCCTACGACGGGCGCCTCGGGGGACGGTACCGCTACCACCGCGACCCGGCGGTGCTGGCCTCCCCCCTGGGGATCCGCTACGTGGCCGACCTCGACCGGGCCTTCGAGACCTACACCGACCTGCTCCCGGTGATGTCGGAGCACTTCCGTCGGGCCTTCCCCAAGGACCCCGGCGACTCCGACTTCGTGTACCGCCAGTCGGTCCGGGCCAAGGCGTTCGACAGCCTCCGGGGCCTGTTGCCCGCGGCCTCGCTGTCCAACGTCGGCATCTACGGCACGGGGCAGGGTTACGAGGCCCTGCTCCTGCGCATGCGGGCCTCCGCCCTCCCCGAGGCCCGGACCTACGCCCAGCTCATGCTGGGCGAGCTGCGCAAGGTGATCCCGTCGTTCCTGACCAGAGTCGACCGGCCCGAGCGGGGAGGGGAGTGGTCGGCATATTTGGCCGCCACCAGCGAGGCCACCGCCGAGGTGGCCAGGGCGCTGTTCGTGGGGGTGGAGCCCGAGCCCCGGGCCGGGGTCACGCTCGTCGACTTCGATCCCGACGCCGAGGACAAGATGCTGGCCGCCATGCTGTACCCCCACCTGCACCTCCCCGAGGACCAGGTGCTGGCCCGGGTGCGCACGCTGCCGGCCGAGGAGCGCCGGCGGGTGGCCGACGCCTATGTGGGCGAGCGCCGCAACCGGCGCCACAAGCCCGGCCGGGCCCTCGAGCGGACCACCTACCGCTTCGACGTGGTGTCCGACTACGGGGCCTTCCGCGACCTGCAGCGCCACCGGATGCTGACCATCCAGTGGCAGGCCCTCAGTCCCCACCACGGCTTCGCCCTGCCGCCCGAGGTGGTCGACGCCGGCGCCGCGGGCCCCTTCACCGACGCCATGGACCGCTCGGCGGCGTTGCACGACGCCCTTCTCCCGCACTTCCCGGCCCAGGCCCCCTACGCGGTCGCCCTGGCCCACAACGTGCGCTACTCCATGGAGATGAACGCCCGCGAGGCCCTGCACCTCATCGAGCTCCGCAGTGGGACCTCGGGTCATCCCTCCTACCGCCACGTCGCCCAGCAGATGCACCGCCTCATCGCCGAGGAGGCCGGACACCCCCTGGTAGCGGCCATGATGCGCTTCGTCGACCACGGCTCCACCGGGCTCGAGCGACTCGCCGGCGAGCGCCGTTCCGAGGCCCGCCGCCAGACCCGCGACCGTCCGGAACCCGACTCACCGCCGGGCTGCGAGGACATAACCCTCAACCGATGACTCAGGGTTCATTTGCACTGCGCCTGACCAGCCTCGATGCGAGAAGTGGCTGGTCAGACGTACTCTGATCGAGCCGTTCTGCGCTTGACAGCGCCGCCGCAACTCGACATCGTTACCACGTCCCCGACGCCCCAACCGCCGGT
>JBPCJV010000166.1:0-4066 GCA_051004925.1 Acidimicrobiales bacterium
AGTCGTCCTCGGCCCCTACGTCGTGGATGCCCAGGACCCCGGCCCAGATCGACGCCACCGCGTCCTCGGTCGCGGTGCGGGGCGCCACCGAGTCGTGGCCGTCTCGGGGGTCGGCCGGGGGTGGGAGGGCCAAGCGGTCGACCTTGGCGTTGGGCGTGAGGGGGAAGGCGTCGAGTGTGACGAAGGCGCTGGGCACCATGTACTCGGGCAGCGTCGTGCTCAGGGCGTTGCGCAACTCGCCGACCAGACCCCGCGTCCGCTCCGCCCGCCGCCGGTTGGCGAGCGGGTCGGTGAACATGGGCCGGTCCGGGGCGGCCCGGGTGCCGGCGGGGAAGGCGATGGTGGGACGGCCTCCGGCGCTCCGGAAGAAGGCGGCGTCGAAGGACCCGCTCGCATCCGCGGCGGCCCAGCTGCACTCGACGTCGAAGCCCAGCTCGGCTCCCAGCGCCCGCAGCTCCTCGGGGTCGACCCCGCCGGCGACGCGCCCGGCCTCGGCCCGCAGTACCCCGGCCGTCGGCGGGGGGTCGGGACGGGCGAGCAGGTCGAGCACGGCCATCCACTCCTGCACCCGGGCGTTGGGCACGCCGCACACACCCCACGCGTCCCGGGCGCCGGCCTGCGTGGCCCGGAACGCCGTGGCGCCCAGCGCGTGGCGCACCGAGTCGAGGGTCAGGCCGTCGGACGACCAGTCGGCCCACTCCGGCACCACCACGGGGCGCGCCGGGGGCCCGACATGGAGGAGCACGTCGGCGCGGAAGCGGCTGAGCTCGTTGTGGTGCGTGGCCCATTTCAGGAGGACGTCCACGTGGGACACCCCGGGAAGCTCGTCGCCCAGGGCGACGAAGAAGGCGGGGTCGATCACCAGGTCCTTCTCCTCGGCCAGGCGGCCGGCGATCCTGGCCTCGATCGCGGCCGTCGGCGCCGCCTCGTCGGCCGCTGCTACGACGACCGACGCGTGGAAGGCGGCGAGCATGGGCAGGGTGCGCACGTCGCCGAGCAGGACCACCCCGCCGTCGGCCACCCTCGACACGGCCTGGGCCAGCACCCGCCGCAGGTACTCGACGCCGGGGAAGTGCTGGAGCACCGAGTTGACGACGATCACGTCGAACGGCTCGTGGTCGAGGCCGGAGAAGTCCGCCGCCTCGCGGTGGAGGAGGCGGACATTGTCGACGCCGGCCCGGTCCAGCCGGCGCTCGAGGGTGGCAAGCGTGGCGGCCGACAGGTCGGTGCCCACGTAGGACTCGCAGTGGGGAGCCACCCGCCAGAGCAGCAGGCCCGTGCCGCATCCCAGCTCGAGGACCCGCCGGGGCTGCGAGGCCAGGATGCGGGCGACGGTCGCGTCCACCGACTCCACCATCTCGTCGGCGAGGATGAGCTCACCGGTGTAGCTGCTCACCCAGCCCGATGTGTCGAACGTGGGGTCGGCGGGGTCGTCCGGCCGTTCGCCCTGGGCGTGGTCGTACACCTGCTCCCACTCGGCCACCTGGGTGGCCGCCAACCCGTCGGGGTCGGCCTCGCCCGGGCCGGCGCCCGGGCCGTCTGGGTCGGCGCCGCCGGATCCGCCGGAGCCGCCGCTCTCCGGGAGGTCGGGCACCACGTAGGCCACCAGGCGGGTGTCGCCCGTCGTGTCCTCGCGGGCCACGACCACGGCCGACCGCACCGCCGGGTGGGCCTCGAGGGCGGTCTCGATCTCGCCGCACTCGATGCGGAAGCCGCGGACCTTGACCTGGTGGTCGAGGCGGCCCAGGAACTCCACGGTGCCGTCCGGGCGCCAGCGGGCCAGGTCGCCCGTCTTGTACACCCGGGCACCGGGCTCAGGGTCGAAGGGGTGGGCGACGAACCGCTCGGCGGTGAGCTCCGGGCGGCCCAGGTAGCCGCGGGCCAGGCCCGTCCCCCCGATGTGGAGCTCGCCGGCCACGCCGACGGGCACCGGAGCCATCTCCGGGTCGAGGATGTAGAGCGTGGTGTTGGCGATGGGGCGACCGATGGTGAGGGCCTGGGCCCGCGTGGTCACCTCCGACACCGTCGACCAGATCGTGGCCTCGGTCGGGCCGTAGAGGTTCCAGAGCTCACGGCCCCGGTCGCGCAGCTGGTCGGCCAGCGACACCGGCAGGGCCTCGCCGCCACAGAGGATCTTGAGGCCGGCCCGGCCCGGCCACCCGGCTTCCACCAGCATCCGCCACGTGGCCGGGGTGGCCTGCATGACCGTGGCCCCCACCCGGTCGAGAAGGTCCATCAGCAGGTGGGGATCAGAGGCCTCTTCGCGCGACGCCACCACCACGTGGGCTCCGGTCACGAGCGGTAGCCACAGCTCGAGGCCGGCGATGTCGAACGACAGGGTGGTGACCGCCACCAGAACGTCGGTGGCGTCGCCCTGCCCACCGCTCGGAGGGCCGCTCGGGCCCAGGCCTGGGCGGGCGGCCATGGTCGTGAGGAGGTTGACCAGGGCCTGGTTGGGGATCTCCACGCCCTTGGGCCGCCCGGTGGATCCCGAGGTGTAGATGACGTAGGCGAGGTCGTCGGGGCCGGCGGGGCGCGGCGGCGATCCGCCGTCGCCGTCGCCGGTGTCCGAGGGCTCGTCGACGCACGCCACCTGTGATGCGTGGGAGGGGAGGGCGGCCACCAGGCTCGACTGGGTCACCAGCACGGGAGCGGCGGAGTCGGCGACCATGAAGGCCACGCGTTCGGCCGGGAACTCGGGGTCGAGGGGCACGTAGGCGCCTCCGGCCCGGGCGATGGCCAGGAGGGCCACCACCATCTCGGCCGACCGCTCCAGGTACACGCCCACGAGCACGCCGGGCCCCACGCCCAGTGCCGCCAGGCGCCGGGCCAGGCGTCCGGCCGCCTCGTCGAGCTCGGCGAACGTGAGCGTCTCGGCGCCGAAGCTCACCGCCGGCGCCTCCGGGGTGCGGGCTGCCTGGGCTCCCACCAGCTCGGCCACGGCGACGTGGGGATAGGGGGCGGCCGTGTCGTTCCACTCCACGAGGAGCTGGTGGCGCTCGGCCGGGGAGAGCAGCGCCGGCCCGGGCGCCGGTGCGGCGTCGGGTCGTGCGGTATTCCCGGTCACATCGACTCCCCGAAACGTCGCGTTGGAGGACGGTCCGCATCCCGCCAACTCATAGGGCCATCGTAACTGCTCACCCGGGTTTTGAGGGGTGGGCTCGGGGCTGTCCGGGACGGCGATGGGCCGTGGATGGGGCACTCGCCGTCCGGATCGCTTACACTCGATAGCCCCACACAGTGTGGGCGGAGCTCGCGGAGGAAAGGTGTGTGGCGTGGACAAGAAACTGGGAACGCTGGGGCATTGGCGCGGCGGCGCGCAAGGACGCACGGGTCGACGGTGGGCCCGCAAAGCAGTGGTCGGCATGGTCTGCGGTGCGGCGGCAGCAGGGACGCTGGTGGTGCAGTCGACGCCGGCCGGGGCGATCGTGCCCGGGCCCAACGGACAGATCGCCTTCGAGTCGAGCCGCTCGGGCGACACCGACATCTCCGTCATGGGCCCGAACGGCTCGACGCAGATCAACCTCACGGCCGACAGCCCGGGGCTCGACGTCTTCCCGGCGTGGTCGCCCGACGGCACCAAGATCACCTTCAGCAGCAGCCGCCACAACCCCCCCGGTCTGCCCTTTCCCAACCTCGACGTGTTCGTCATGAACGCCGACGGCTCCGGGGTGACCCAGCTCACCGACTCGCCGGGCGAGGACCGGGGCACGAGCTGGACCAGTGACGGCCAGACGATCGTGTTCCACAGCGCCCGCGACAGGGACGCCACCCACACCTTCGACATCTTCAAGATGAACGCCGACGGCAGCAACGAGACCAAGATCTTCACCAACGGCTCGGCCGCCTACGTCTGCGGGGACAGCACCAACGGCATCATCGTGTTCAACAGCAGCGGAGATCCGTTGGGGACCAACCCGGCCAACGGGATCAACCCGACGACCGGGCTCCCCATCCGCGACTTCGAGATCTTCACGATGAACATGAACGGCGGCGACGTGTTCCAGGTCACCAACAACACGGTGATCGACAGCGGGCCCAAGTGGTCGCCCGACTGCTCGATGAT
>JBPCJV010000167.1:0-2910 GCA_051004925.1 Acidimicrobiales bacterium
GTCATCGCCACACGACCAGGGCTTGGCGCTGGCGCTCGCCGCGGGCCCGCCAGGAGTACCAGTCGGGCGAGCACGCCGTGCACGAACCCAGGTCGTCCACCTGGTCGACGCCCGCCCGTCGCAGCACGGCGGTGACGCCGGCGACCAGATCGAGGGCCGGCGCACCGTGGGCGTCGCGGGCCCGCACCTCGGGTCCCACGCGACGGGCCACCGCGTCGAGGTCGTCACTGCCGAACGGGTAGCACTCCGGTCGGATGCACGGTCCCACGACGGCGCTGATGCTCGAGGCGCCGAGGGCGCCCATGGCGTCGACCGTCCTCTCGAGCACACCGGCCGCCATCCCCGTCCAGCCCGCGTGGGCCGCGCCCAGCACACCCTCGGGGCTGGCCAGCACGACGGGCGAGCAGTCGGCGGTGAGCACGGCGAGGGCGCAGCCGGGCTCGGCCGTCACCGCCGCGTCGGCGGTGGCCCCGGCGCGTCCGCCCGGTGCCTCGACGCGCACCACCTCGTCACCGTGCACCTGTCGGAGCCACGTCCAGGGCAGGTCGCACACGGCGCGGCGCCGGTCGGCCACGTCGGGTGCCACCTCGTGCACGTAGCGACAGCCGTGGCCCATGTCGCCTTCGGCGCGGCCCGTGAACCGCGCCCGCCCGCCGCCGGCCAGCTCGACCGTGGTCATCGGCCGGCCCACGCGGCGCGTCGTCGGTTGGTCGGCTCCTATTTCAGGAACGAGGGGACGTCGAAGTCGTCCTCCTCGTCGAGGCCCAACGGGCTTCCCGGCTGGCCGAAGAGGTCGTCGTCGGACTCGTCGGCGTCGAGGCCCAGCGACGACGGTCGGGTCGACTCCTGGGTGGCGCCGTCGCGGGTGTCGTCCCACCGGTCGAACCCGGCGGCGATGACGGTGACCCGGACCTCGTCGCCCATCGACTCGTCGATCACCATGCCGGCGATGATGTTGGCGTCGGGGTGGGCCACGTCGTGGATGATCTCGGCGGCCTCGTTGACCTCGAACAGGCCCAGGTCGCTGCCCCCCGAGATGTTGAGCAGGATGCCGCGCGCCCCCTCGATGGACGACTCGAGCAACGGGCTGGAGATCGCCGCCCGGGCGGCGTTGAGGGCCCGGCCGTCGCCCGAGGCGTAGCCGATGCCCATGAGGGCGGAGCCGGCGTTGCTCATGATCATCTTCACGTCGGCGAAGTCGGTGTTGATGAGGCCGGGCGTGTTGATGGGGTCGCTGATGCCCTGCACGCCCTGGAGGAGGACCTCGTCGGCCATCTTGAAGGCGTTGAGGGCCGACGTCTTCTCGTTGGACACCGACAGCAGGCGGTCGTTGGGGATGACGATGAGGGTGTCGACCTTCTCCTTCAGCGTGGCGATGCCCTGCTCGGCCTGCACCGCCCGCCGGCGGCCCTCGAAGGCGAACGGACGGGTGACCACACCCACCGTGAGGGCCCCGAGCGACTTGGCGATCTCGGCCACGACAGGCGCTCCGCCGGTGCCCGTGCCGCCTCCCTTGCCCGCGGTGATGAAGACCATGTCGGACCCCTTGAGGACCTCCTCGATCTCGTCACGGTGCGCTTCGGCCGCCTGGCGGCCGACGTCGGGGTCGCTGCCCGCGCCGAGGCCACGGGTCAGCTCGCGGCCGATGTCGAGCTTCACGTCGGCGTCGCTCATCAGCAGCGCCTGCGCGTCGGTGTTGACGGCGATGAACTCGACGCCCTTCAGGCCGGCGTCGATCATGCGGTTGACGGCGTTGACACCGCCTCCGCCGATGCCGACCACCTTGATCAAGGCCAGGTAGTTCTGGGGTGCGCCGATCATCGATTGTCCTCCGTCTCTCCGTGCGGGGTCGTTCCTGGTGCTGCGTTCGGTCGTGCGGACGTGGCCGTTCCGGAAGTCACGGTCGCTCCTGGGGGCCTCTCGAGAAGTCGAGGTGTCTCTGGAAGTCGCGCTGTCCCTGGAGGTCACCATGTCTTTCGAAGTCACCATGTCTTTCGAAGTCACCGCGCGTGGCCTCGTTCGGCCGGGCGCGGGGTCCGATTGGCGCCGCATATTCGTCGAGCTCAAACCGAACCTCTACCTCCACTACAGGTTTATAGTTATGTCAACCTGTCCTTGGGGTCGATACTGTAGTGGAGGGCTACTGCCGAGTCAACACCGGTGTGGTGGCCACCCGGACGTCGAGGGTGTTGACCGTGCGTCCGTCCACCGTTCCGAGCACGGCGTGGACGGCCCGGAGCTTGGCGACGACGTCGTCGGCCGTGCCCAGGAGGACGATCCCCTGGGGGATCAACCGCAGTTCGACCCCCGTCGGGCCGGTGGTCACCAGCGCCACCCGGGACGCCAGGCCGGGCGGCAACTGGGCCGCCGCCTCCAAGGCGTCGGCCGCGGAAGCGTCCATCTGGGTTCCCGGAGGCCCGGCCACCGGCACGCCCTCCACCATGGCCATCCCCGGCGGGGGCGCCGTGGCTCGCTCGAGGACCCGGCCGGTGCGGTCGACGAGCACCCAGCCCCCCGCACCGTCCCTCGTGGCTATGGTCGCGATGCGCTCGGTCACCCGGATCCGTACAGTGCCGGGCCACTCCCGGCGCACCTCGGCCCGCTGTACCCAGGCCAGGCCGGCCAGGCGCGCCGCGACCTCGGAGCCGTCGACCTCGGTCATGGGCCGGCCAGGGGGCGTGCCCGCCGCGGCCCGGATGGCATCCTGCGGCGTGTGCCTCGCCCCCTCGATTAGCACCCGGTCGACATCGAGCAGCGGCGAGCGGGTCGACCCCCAGGCGGAGCCAACCACGACCACCACGGCCGCGACGGTTGCCACCCACCGCAGGCGACGGCGCCCCTCGGCCCGCCGCACGTCGATCTGGCGCCTGCGGAGACGCGGGTCGACGGGGACCCGGCGACGCCCGGGCC
>JBPCJV010000168.1:0-18236 GCA_051004925.1 Acidimicrobiales bacterium
GGCCGTCGTCACCGCCGGCCAGGACGAACTCGGTGGCCAGGACCTCGGAGGCCACCCACGGCCCGTGGGCCTCGACGGCCGCCGTCACCCGCGGTCCGGCGGCGCCGATCCGCAGGCGCACCCGGTCGGTGAGGGCTAGGCTCAGGCGCTTGCGCAGGTCGTTGAGGGCCCGGATCAGCTCGCGTGCCGTCCCCTCGCGTCGCAGGTCGTCGTCGAGCTCCAGGTCGAGGGCGACGGCCCAGCCGCCGTCCTGCGCCAGGGCCAGCTCCTCGTGGCGGTCGGCCCGCACCTCCAGGTCGTCGGGGCCGAGGCGCTCGTCCGCCACCTCGACCCAACCCTGGGTCTCGAGTAGGCGGCGGACCTCGGCGCCGTCGGCGTCGACCAGCGCGGCCTTGACGTCGTTCACGCGCGGTCCGAGGCGGGGCCCGAGGGCCCGGAAGTTGGGGACCACCCGCCAGGTCATGAGCTCGGACAGCGACGAGACGTCCTCGAGCGCCTTGACGTTGAGCTCGTCGGCGATCTCGCGGCGCACCTCGTTGCTGAGCTCGACGCCCGGATGCAGCAGCAGGGCCCGCCGCAGGGGTTGGCGCACACGCGCCTTGGCCTCGCTGCGGGCCGCCCGCCCCAGGGCCACGAGGCGCCGGGCCGCGGCCATCTGCGCAGCCACGTCAGCACGTCGTGAGCTGATCGTCGAGGGCTCGGGCCAGTCGCTCAGGTGCACCGACGTCTCGCCCGTGAGGGTCACGTACAGCTCGTCGGCCAGGAACGGGCAGAAGGGGGCGAGGAGCTGGGCGGTGACGGTGAGGCAGCGGTGCAGGGTGGCGTGGGCCGCAGCGCCGTCGGTGGACGCCCCCCAGAACCTCGACCGTGAGCGCCGGACGTACCAGTTCGACAGGTCGTCGATGAACTCGGCCAGGGCGGTGGCGGCGCCGAGGGCGTCGAAGCCTTCCAGCGCCGAGGTGGTCGACGCCACTGTCTCGTCGAGACGGGCCCGCACCCACCGGTCGAGCAGATGCACGGGCTCGGCCGCCCTGCCCCCATCATCCCGCGCAGAGGGCCGCTCGGGCCCAAGGTCGGCCGACCACCCGTCGATGTCGGCGTAGGTGGCGAAGAAGGCGAAGACGTTCCAGAGCGTGACGAGCGTCCGGCGGGACGCCTCCCGGATGCCGTCCTCGTAGACCCGGCGGCTGGTCCACGGGGAACCCGCCGAGAAGAAGTACCAGCGCAGGGCGTCGGCGCCGTGGGCACCAATGACGTCCCAGGGGTCGATGACGTTGCCCTTGCTCTTCGACATCTTCTGGCCGTCGGCATCCACGATGTGGGCCAGGCACACGACGTTTCGGAACGGGGTGCTCCCGAGCACGAGGGTGTTGACGGCGAGCAGCGAGTAGAACCACCCGCGCGTCTGGTCGATGGCCTCGCAGATGAAGTCGGCGGGGAAGACGTCGGGGACCGTCGCGTTCTCTCCCTGTGCAAAGGGAAAGTGGTGCTGGGCGGTGGGCATCGACCCGGAGTCGAACCAGGCGTCGAGCACCGGAGGCAGCCGCGAGGCTACCGAGGTGCACCCGGCGGCGGGACAGGCGATCTCCACGCCGTCGACCTCGGGACGGTGGAGGTCGAGCCCGTCGATACTGCGCCCGGCCAGCTCGGACAGCTCGGCGAGCGAGCCCACGCACGTGTCGTGTCCGTCGGGACACCGCCACACAGGCAGCGGCGTTCCCCAGTACCGGTCGCGCGACAGCGCCCAGTCGACGTTGTTCTCCAGCCAGTCGCCGAAGCGGCCGTGCTTGATGTGTTCGGGGTACCACGACACCCGCTCGTTCTCCCGCAACAGGTCGGCGCGCCGTGCCGACGTGCGGACGAACCACGAGGTCTTGGCCCAGTACAGCAGGGGGGTCCCGCAGCGCCAGCAATGGGGATAGGCGTGCAGGTACGGATGCTCCTTGACGAGCAGTCCGCGGCGGGCCAGGTCGGCGATGATCTCCGTGTCGGTGCCCTTCACCGGCCGCCCCGCCCACGGCATGACCCGGTCGTCGAAGGTCCCGTCGGCCAGCACGGGGTTCACGACCGGGAGGTCCCACTCGCGGGCCGCCTCCATGTCGTCGGCCCCGAACGCGGGCGCGAGGTGGACGATGCCCGTCCCCTCGTCGGTGGCCACGAAGTCGGCCGTCACCACCCGCTGTCCGCGGTCGTCCACCTCCACCAGCTCGAAGGGACGGCGGTAGCGGCGGCCGCAGAGGTCGGCGCCCGTGAAGCGGCCCCGCACCTCGACTTCCTCGCCGAGCAGGTCGGACACGCTGGCCTCGGCCAGCACCATGTCACGACCACCGGCGGGGTCGGCCACCTGCACGTACTCGAGGTCGGGGCCCACCGCCGTGGCCACGTTGGACACGAGCGTCCAGGGCGTGGTCGTCCACACGACCAGATCGGCCTCGGCGTCGACCAGCGGGAACCGGACGTAGGCGGACGCGTCGGTGACGTCGCGGTACGCGCCGGGCTGGGCCAGCTCGTGCGACGACAGGGCCGTGCCGCACCGGGGGCAGTAGGGGGTGACCCGGTGGCCCTCGTAGAGGAGCCCCTCGTCGTGCAGCTGCTTCACGAGCCACCACACCGACTCGACGTAGTCGTTGTCGAGCGTCCAGTAGGCGTCGTCGGTGTCGATCCACACCCCCGACCGCTCGGTGAGGGCGGCCCAGTCCTGCACGTACCGGCGCACCGACTGGCGGCACCGCTCGTTGAAGCGCCCGATCCCGTACTCCTCGATCTCGCCCTTGCGGGTGAAGCCCAGCTCCTTCTCCACCTCGATCTCCACGGGCAGGCCGTGACAGTCCCACCCGCCCTTGCGGGGGACGTCGAAGCCCCGCATGGTGCGGAACCGGGGGAACAGGTCCTTGAAGGCGCGCGCCCACACGTGGTGCAGGCCGGGGCGGCCGTTGGCCGTCGGCGGCCCCTCGTAGAAGACCCACGGCGGTCCCCCGGCACGGTGGGCGGCCACGGCGGCGACCAGACCCGACGCCCGCCACCGATCGAGCACCCTCTCCTCGAGTGCGACGAATTCGGCCGGGCCGTCGATGGGTCCGAAGGGCATGGCCCTACGTTACGGCCAGTGCCACAGCCGTCCGCCCGGGAGGCGGCGCCCAGCGGCACAGCCGTCCGCCCGGCGCGGCGGGTTGGGCTAGAAAGCGTCGATGGACGTCGACGACCTGTACACCCCGGCCGGGGACGACGCCGTGGTGCTCAGCGTGCACGTGCAGCCCGGCACCGGGCGCTCCGCGGTGGTGGGCCGCCACGGCGACGCCCTGAAGGTGCGGGTGGCGGTCCCGCCGGAGGCGGGACGAGCGAACGACGCCTGTGCCGCCCTGCTGGCCGAGACGTTCTCCGCCGGCTCGGTCGAGCTGGTCGGCGGTCCCAAGAGTCCGCACAAGCGCTTCAAGCTCATCGGGCTGGATACCGGTGAGTTCCGGCGCCGGTTGGAGCGCACGGTGGAGGAAGGAGCGGGCGGATCGGGGCCCGATCGGCGCCAAAAGGGACACCGATGAAGGGGTCATTCCTGCTAGAATGCGCCGCTCCGAGCCCTCTGGCTCGATCAGATCCCGCCCCCATCACACCAGAGCCGGTGCGCCATGCCGAAGTCGCCCAAGACCGCAGTCGCCGCAAAGAAGCCCGCCCCGTCGCGTGCCAAGGCAGGGACGGCGCAATCCTCCCGCCGACGTACCCCGGCGGCCACGAAGGGTGGGGTTACGGCCGCTGACCGCTTTCTCGATGAGCAACGAGCGCTGCTCCTGGCCGAGCGTGAGGCATCGTTGCGCCAGGCCGATTCGCTGCGTGCAGAGGCCGAGCAGTTGGCCGAGGAGATGGAGCCGGGCGACACCCAGTTCGACGAGGAGTCCGGCGAGGGCGCCACACTCAACGTGGAACGCGAGCGCGACCTGGCCCTCTCCGCCCAGGCCCGTGCCGCCGCCGACGAGATCGACGTGGCCCTGGCCAAGGTGGCCCGCGGCACCTACGGCACGTGCGAGCGGTGCGGCCAGCCCATTCCCCGGGCCCGGCTCAAGGCCATGCCGTCGGCTGCGCTGTGCGTGGGGTGCAAGAGCGGAGGGCTGTCGCGTCGCTAGGGTCCAGAAGATAACTACCTTCGCCTCTTGATGGACAACGCCGGTGGTAGGTGGCTTAGAAGAGGCGAAGGCAGTTACCTTTCTGACCCTGACGCAGACCAGGCGCGCTACGAACAGTCACCGGGCCTGAGCGAGGTCGCCGAGCCCGTCCCGCCGATCGACCGGCCCGGGTGGTTCCGGCGCAGCCGCCTGGTCGTCGCCACCGCGGCGGCGGTGCTCGTCGTCGACCAGCTCACCAAGATCTGGGCCATGGCCGCCCTGGCCGACGGCCCCGTCGACATCGTCGGCTCCGTTCGGTTGGCGCTCATCCGCAACACCGCAGGCGCATTCGGCCTCGGAGGTGCCTTCGTGCCCTTCCTGGCCGTCGGAGCTCTCGTGCTCGTGTTGGTGCTGGTGACCCGGGTCGACGTGACCGGGCAGCCGGCGGTGGCCGTGGCCGCCGGCCTGGTCCTGGGCGGGGCGTTCGGCAACCTCGTCGACCGCCTGGTGCGCTCGCCGGGGCTCCTGCGGGGCGCAGTCGTGGATTTCGTCGACCTGCGCTGGTGGCCGGTGTTCAACGTGGCCGACGCCGCCATCACGTGCGGGTGCCTGCTTCTCCTGTGGTCGGGCTGGCGGACCGAGGGCCCGCCGGCCGTGCCGAAGCCGGAGAGGCAGTGACAGGCCTCGGCGGCCCGGGCGAAGTGACGAGCGCTGAGGTACCGGCCGGCCAGGCCGAGGTGTCGCGCACGCTCGCAGGGGAGCGACTCGACCGGGTGATCGCCCTGCTGTGGGACCTGCCCCGGAGCGAGGTGGCCGGGCTGGTCACCGCGGGTGGGGTCCGGGTGAACGGACGGGTCGCCCCGGTGCGCGCCTACCGGGTGGTCGAGGGCGACGTGGTCCAGGTCGCCCTGCCCGAGCCCCTGGGCGCGGTCGGCGTGCAGCCCGATCCTGGCGTCGATGTCCCCATCGTCGCCGTCGACGACCACGTGATCGTCGTCGACAAGCCCGCCGGGCTCATCGTCCATCCCGGCGCCGGCCACCCGGACGGCACGCTCGTGCACGGCCTGGTCGCCCGCTGGCCGGAGATCGCCGGCGTGGGCGACCCGGCCCGCCCGGGCATCGTCCATCGCCTCGACGCGGGCACGTCGGGCCTGCTCGTGGTGGCCCGCACGCAACCGGCCTACGACTCGCTCGTGGCCCAGCTGGCGTCCCGCACCGTCGCCCGCCGGTACCTGGCCCTGGTGTGGGGCCGGGTGGAGGCGCCCGTCGGCGTCATCGATGCGCCGGTCGGCCGGTCCCAGCGCGACCGCACCCAGATGGCCGTCTCCGCCGGGGGCCGGGAGGCGCGCACCCGCTACGAGGTCGTCTCCCGCCATGACGAGCCGGCCGCCGTGACCCTCGTGGCCTGCGGCCTGGAGACGGGACGGACCCATCAGGTACGCGTGCACCTGGCCGCCATCGGCCATCCCGTGGTGGGCGACGTCCGGTATGGTGGGGTCCGTCCCCAGCTGCAGGTGAATCGGCCTTTCCTGCACGCGTTCGAGCTCGGCTTCGACCACCCGGCGACGGGAGAGAGCAGCTGCTGGACGTCGCCGCTGCCCCCCGACCTCGAGGACATGCGTGAGCTACTCCACTGACCCCAGCCACAGCAACGACGCCCCGGCGCGGCGTATCCTCCTGCTGTTCGCGGCCAGCCTGGTGGCCGTCGGTCTCGGCGGCCTGGTGTTCGTCTCCGTCAACAAGGAGTCCTTCGACGACACGAGCCCGGTCGCCGGTTCGGCCGCGCCTGCCGGGGTGGGGCCCGAGGCCGGCGTCGACATCGCCGGCTACGTCGACGGGCGAGCGGCCGCCCTGGCCGACGCCAGCGGAGAGCGCACGGCGGTGGTGTCGTTCCCCGAGTACATGAGTGATGCGCAGGCCCGGGCGACGGTGGGCGGCGCCCAGGTGGTGAGCGTGCTGGCGGCCGTCCCCGGAGGGCTCCCGGCGGTGGTCAACGGCGACATGGCCGGCTGGGTGAACGGACAGGTGGCCGAGAAGCGCAGCGAGCGGGACGAGATCCGCCAGTTGCTCCCCACGGTCGACGACCCCCAGTTCAAGTCGTTCTACCAACAGGAGATCGACCGCCTCGACGGCCTGCTGGAGGGCGTCGATTCCGACGGCCCGCTCGTGTTCGGCGTCGTCGTGCGGGCACCCTCGTCCGATCTCCAGGCTTTGGCCACCAAGCCGCAGGTCCGACTGGTCGACGTGGGCCCCTCGGCGACCCTGAAGGCCAACACCCCGATCCGGGGGCTGCGTCCGGAGGAGACCGTTCGGGCGAACGACCCGCCGACCCGCCCGGTCTAGCGCGGGCGTTCGCCACCGGCCGCGAAGAGACGAACGGCGGCAAACCGACCAGGCCCGCCCCTCGTCCCGAGCCGGCCCCAGGCGGTCCCGTGGCGGCGGCCGCGGGTGGGCGCAGCGCACCCCTCCGCGTTTGGCGGGTGACGTGCATCGGTGGGTGGGACGAAGGCTCGTTTGCCGCGTCCCTCGACCAGACCCCAGTTCTCGCGGGTTTTCAGCGCATGATGATGTGGGCACAGGCGGTCGATCAGCGCGAGCAGAGTCACATGGCTCGTGGCCCAGTCGTCGCGATGGACCATCTCGAGGCGGGCCACGGCGCTGCAGCCCTCGACCGCGCAGGTGGGGTACAGCCACTCGAGCGCGGTCTGCTGGTGGGCCGTCGGGCGCCGCCCGAGGTGGGCCACGCCGACCACGTCGACGCCCCTGGTGGCCACAGCCGTGAGGAACGGGTCGCCCGTGCCGATCATGTCGCGGATGACCGACACGGCCACCGGCCCGAAGCCGACGAGCTCGGCCACCTCTCCGGAGATGGGGTAGCCCCGGAGCAGGGCCCCAGGTCGACCCGCACGATGACCTTGGTTCGAGCGCTGGGTCGGCTCCCGGGTCCGGCTCTGGGCGGGGTTGGGGCGGACGCCGTGGTGCCGGCATTCGAAACATCAGCGGCGTCGGGCACCCGGGGCGGAGAACCCCTCGCCCCACCGTCGGCCGCCATACCGTCGGCCACCGCGCAGTCGGTTGACGTGTGACCGAGGTTCGCCTCGGCGCCGTCGACCAAGGTTCCGTCGGCGTGGTGCCCAGCGGGTCTTGGCGCTCCTGCCTCGCGGGCCAGCGTGGTGAGAGCGTCCGCGGCGTAGGCCTCCGACGGCTCACGCCGGCCCTGGCGCCGGGCGACAGCGAACAGGCGGTCGCGGAGGCGGTCGATCGCGGCCATGATCTCGGCCCCCACCTCGGGGTTGTTGCGCACGTGCAGGTGCCAGGCACCTTCGCAGTCGGTGTGGCTGCGCAGGAAACGCCGGGCGTGGATGCGACGACGACGGGCCTCGGCATCGGTGGATGCCGCCGCCTTGGCCCGGGCACAGTCGTCTCTGAGCTCCTGCAGCGACGAACGCCGGGCCGCCTCGACCAGGTCGGCCTCGGCGGTGGGACCGGTGCCACGGCGGCCTAGGTCGCTGAGGCGGTTCGACAGGTGGTCGAGCGACGTGGCCAGGTTGGGAAGGCGTCGGGGCGGGCCTCAGCCAGCTGGCGACGGATGCGCAGGCGGAAGGTTAGGTCAGAGCCGGTGAGGCGGCCACTCGGTTCTTCGTGGTCTGCACGCGGTTGGTCATGTCGGCCAGGGTGAACGACTCGAGGTGCTGGCGCATGTGCTCACCGACGTCGGCCCACACGCTCAGCAGCACGCACTGGCCCTCGTGGTCGCAGGCGCCGTTCTGGTGGGGCTCGCCGAAGTCACCGGCCACGATGGGCCCGTCGACGGCGCTAACTATCTGGCTGAGGGTGATCTCGGCGGGCGGCCGGGCCAGGACGTACCCGCCGCCGACCCCCCGCTTGGAACGGACCAGGCCCGCGCCCTTGAGGGCCAGGAGGATCTGCTCGAGGTAGGGCTGGGGCAGGCCGGTTCGCTCCGCGATGTCACGCACCGACGTGGGCCCGCCGTCGCCGGTGTGAAGGGCGAGGGAGAGGAGAGCCCGGCTGGCGTAGTCGCCCCTCGTCGACACTCTCACGCCTCCCATGGTAGGGCTTCTGCGGCGCGAGCGGGCGATAGCGGGAGGGACCGGCGGTCTAGGGTGGCCCGAATGGACGACGGTGTCGGGCCGCTGCTCCCCGATTACGGGGGCGCCTGCCTGGACGGGGTCGTTCCCGCCATCCTCGGCCGGCGCCAACGGGTGCCCGGCTGGCTGCCCCCGTCGGTGGCCGGGGCCACCCAGGTGGTGTTGCTCGTGCTCGACGGCCTCGGGTGGGAACAGCTTCGTGAGCGGTCCGACCTGGCCCCCACCCTCTCGGCCATGGAGGGGGGTGCCATCACCACGGTGGCCCCGTCCACCACGGCCACCGCCCTCACGTCGCTCACCACGGGCGCCCCGCCGGCTGCGCACGGGGTGGTCGGGTATCGGATGCGGATGATGGGCACCGACGTCCTCAACGTGCTGCGATGGCGCACGGTGCGCGGCGACGACGCCCGCGAGACCATGCCCCCCGAGTCGGTACAGCGCCTGGAGCCCTTCGCCGGCACAAAGCCCCCGGTGGTCACCCGGGCCGAGTTCGCCGAGACCGGGTTCACCCGCGCCCACCTGGCCGGTGTGCGCATGCTCGGATGGCGAGTGCCGTCGACCCTGGTCACCGCGGTGGCCGACGAGCTCGGTGGGGGCGCCGACTTCGTGTACGCCTACTACGACGGCGTCGACAAGGTGGCCCACGAGTACGGGCTGGGGCGGTACTACGAGGCCGAGGTGGCGGCCGCCGACCGCCTAGTGGCCGATCTCATCGCCGTGCTGCCGCCGGGAGCGGCCCTGGTGGTGTCCGCCGACCACGGCCAGGTCGACGTGGGTGAGAACGTCATCCCGCTGCGGCGCGAGGTCATGGAGCTGGCCTCGCTGCTCTCCGGCGAGGGCCGGAGGCGCTGGATCCACGCCCGGGCCGGCTGCCGCGACCGCCTGGCCGCCGCCGTACGGCGTTGCCACGGCGACCAGGCATGGGTGCGCACGCGTGAGGAGGCGGTGGCCGAGGGCTGGTTCGGCGGCCGGCTCCGGCCCGAGGTCGAGGCCCGGCTGGGCGACGTCGTGCTGGCCGCCACCCAGCCCGTCGCCTTCCTCGACCCGGCCGACACCGGCAACATCCGCCTGTGCAGCCGGCACGGCTCGCTGACACCGGCGGAGATGCTCGTACCCCTGCTGGCGGCAACGGCCTGACCCAAGGAGATCGCTTTGACGGACGCCAACGTCGACGAGGTTGCCGCGCCGGGGCCGGGCCCCGTGCCCGCCCAGGCCGAGCTCATCGAGGATGGGACAGATCCCGGCGGAGGGTCCCGGGAGCCCGGGGAGACGATCGAGTCGCCGGCCAAGGTGCTGCGCATCGGCACCATGACCAAGGAGCTGCTCGAGGAGGTGCGCCGGGCGCCGCTCGACGAGGCCGGTCGCAGCCGCCTCCGTGAGATCTACGAGACCTCGGTGGCCGAACTGGGGTCGTGCCTGCCCGGAGAGCTGGGCGACGAGCTGGCCCGGCTGACCTCACCGTTCGAGAGCGCGTCCCCGTCGGAAGCCGAGCTGCGGGTGGCCCAGGCCCAGCTGGTGGGATGGCTCGAAGGCCTGTTCCACGGGATCCAGGCCACCCTGGTGTCCCAGCAGATGGCGGCGCGGGCCCAGCTCGAGGAGATGCGCAACCGGGGGCTCCCCCCGGGCCCCTCGCCCGACGCCCCCCGGCCGGGCACCTACCTGTGATATCCCCGTGGAGCGCTGCGTGGGGGCGTGCCGACGTGCGATGCTGTGGGATACCGGGCAGGACCGGTCGCCGCGTGGCGTTGCACGACAAGACTTGAAGTACACATTACTTGAAGCTGACATTGACTGATCGAACCCAGGGGGGAACTTGAGCTACGAGCACAGCTGCAAGAAGGCAGGCGCCGAGGGCTGCGGGTGGACCATCCGAGCGGGCTCCGAGGAGGAGCTCAAGGCCAAGGTGGTGGCTCACGCCCAGAAGAAGCACGGCGTGAAGAACATGACCGACACCATCTACAACTACCTGCGGGACACGGCTCAGCGCTGATCCACCCCTGACGCGCGGGGGCTGCGGCGGGCGTCGGGAACCGACGCCCTGCCGCGCCCGGCTGAGGGTCGCAACAGCCGCGTCAGCCGTTGACTCGGCCCGGGCCGGGGCCGTAGGTTGGGGGAATTACAGCCGTGTCGTTTTCCCCAGGATTGTCAACAGCCCCCGAAGCGAGGACCGGTGGCTGAGCGGAGCTTCTGCCACCTCCACACCCACACCGAGTTCTCGATGCTCGACGGGGCCTCGCGTGTCGACGAGGTCATCGCCGCCGCCGCGGCCGACGGCCAGCCGGCGGTCGGCATCACCGACCACGGCAACATGTACGGGGTCCTCGACTTCTACCGGGCGGCGCGCGCCCGCGGGATCGTCCCCGTCATCGGCATCGAGGCTTACATGGCCGCCGGGAGCCGCTTCGACCGCCCCGTGCGGCGGGGCCGGGTCGACGACACCGGGGGCGACGGCGGGTCGGGCGAGAAGCTCTACTACCACCTGACCCTGCTGGCCGAGAGCACGGCCGGCTACAAGAACCTCCTCAAGCTGGCATCGGCCGCCTACCTCACCGGCTACTGGTACAAGCCGAGGGTCGACTGGGAGCTCCTCGAGGCCCACCACGAGGGTGTCATCGCCTCCACCGGCTGCCTCGGAGGCGTGGTCTGCCAGGCCCTCCTCCGGGGCGACGAGGCCGAGGCCACCCGGCTGGCGGCCCGCCTCCAGGACATCTTCGGGCGTGACAGCCTCTTCGTCGAGGTCCAGGACCACGGCATCGCCGACCAGCACCGCACCAACCCGCAGCTCATCGCCATCGCCCGCAGCCTCGGTGCCCCTCTCCTGGCCACCAACGACAGCCACTACACCCACCGGGCCGACGCCGTCGCCCACGACGCCCTCCTCTGCGTGCAGACGGGTGCGTCGATCGACGACCCCAAGCGCTTCCGCTTCGAGGGCGACCAGCACTACCTGAAGTCGGCGGCCGAGATGCGCCTCCTCTTCGCCGAGATCCCCGACGCCTGCGACAACACCCTCCTCGTGGCCGAGCGGGCCCAGGTGGAGATCGAGTTCGGCAAGCCCGAGCTCCCGCGCTTCGAGCTCCCGCCCGAGTTCGACTCGCCGGTCCCCGAGAAGGCCGAGGAGGACTACCTCCGCCACCTCACGTGGGCGGGCGCGGTCGAGCGCTACGGCGACCCCGTCCCCGCCGACGTGGCCGAGCGCGTCGGAGCCGAGCTCGGTGTGATCGCCAGCATGGGCCTGTCTGCCTACTTCATCGTGGTCTGGGACCTCATCCGCCACGCCCGCGAGGTGGGCATCCGGGTGGGCCCGGGCCGGGGGTCCGCGGCCGGCTGCTGCGTGGCGTACTGCCTACGCATCGTCGACCTCGATCCCATCCGCTACGGACTGCTCTTCGAGCGCTTCCTCAACGCCGGGCGCAAGGAGATGCCCGACATCGACATGGACTTCGACGAGCGCTACCGGGGCGAGATGATCCGCTACGCAGCGGAGAAGTACGGGTCCGACCACGTGGCCCAGATCGTCACCTTCTCCACCATCAAGGCCAGGGCGGCGGTGCGCGACGCCTCGCGCGTGCTGGGGTACCCCTACGCGGTCGGCGACCGCATCGCCAAGGCCATGCCACCGCTGGTCATGGGTCGCGACACGCCGCTGGCCGCCTGCCTGGAGATCACCCCGGGCCACGAGGACGGCTTCAAGGTCGCCACCGAGCTGCGAGGCATCTACGAGACCGACCCCGACGCCAGGAAGGTCATCGACGTGGCCCGGGGGCTCGAGGGCCTGCGCCGCCAGGACGGCATCCACGCCGCCGCCGTGGTCATCACCCGCGAGCCCCTCACCGAGTACCTCCCCGTGCAGCGCAAGCCGGAGGCGGGCACCGATCGCTCCGACGCGCCGATCGTCACCCAGTACGAGATGCACGGCGTGGCCGACCTCGGCCTCCTCAAGATGGACTTCCTGGGCCTGCGCAACCTCACCGTCATCGAGCGGGCCCTCGACCTCATCGAGGTGCCCACCGGCCACCGTCCCGACATCGAACGGGTCGACCTCGACGACGAGAAGGTCTACGAGATGCTGCGCAAGGGAGACTCCATCGGGGTCTTCCAGCTCGAGGGCGGCCCGATGCGGGCGCTGATGCGCTCGTTGGCGCCCACCTGCTTCGACGACATCGGCGCCCTCGTGGCCCTCTACCGGCCGGGGCCCATGGGCGCCAACATGCACAACGACTTCGCCGACCGCAAGAACGGCCGCAAGCCCGTCACCTGCCTGCACCCCGACCCGGCCGAGGTGCTGGCCGACACGCACGGGCTGATGATCTACCAGGAGTCGCTGATGCGGGTGGCCCAGCGCTTCGGGGGCTACTCGCTGCAGGAGGCCGACAACCTGCGCAAGGCGTGCAGCAAGAAGATCCGCGCCCTCATGGCCGCCGAGCGCCAGAAGTTCGTGGCCGGCTGCGAGCGCACGGGGTACGGCGCCGACCTGGGCCAGAAACTGTTCGACGTCATCGAGCCATTTGCCGAATACGCCTTCCTGAAGGCCCACGCCTACTCCTACGGCATGGTCGCCTACCAGACGGCCTGGCTGAAGGCCAACCACCGGGTCGAGTACCTTGCCGCCCTGCTCACCTCGGTCAAGGACGACAAGGACAAGAGCGCCGTCTACCTGTCGGAGTGCCGCTCGCTCGGCGTCAAGGTGCTCGTGCCCGACGTCAACGAGTCGGCCTCCGACTTCACCACCAACGACGGCACAATCCGCTTCGGCCTGGCCGCGGTGCGCAACGTGGGCGAGGGCCTGGTCGCCCTCATCGTCGCCGAGCGCGAGAAGGGCGGCCCCTTCACCGACTACTACGACTTCTGCGAGCGGGTCGACCCGGGTGTGCTCAACAAGCGGTCGATCGAGTCGCTCGTGAAGGCGGGGGCGTTCGACTCCCTCGGCCATCCCCGCCAGGGCCTGCTCAATGCCTTCGAGCTCATCATCGACCGCACCCTGGCCCGGCGTCGCGAGCGCGACGTCGGCGTGTTCACCCTGTTCGACACCGGCGCCGACGGCGACCCCGACCCCGTCCACGACGAGCGCGTGGCCATCGAGGCCGTGGAGTTCGACGAGACCCGGCGGCTGGCGTTCGAGAAGGAGGTGCTCGGCCTCTACGTCAGCGGCCACCCCATGCTCGGTGTGGAGGGGTCGCTCAAGCGCCACGTGGAGTGCGTGATCAACGACCTGGGCGACCTGCGCGACGGCGAGTGCAAGTGGGTGGGCGGGGTCGTCACCGGGCTCCAGCGCAAGTACACCAAGCGTGGGGACCTCATGGCCGTGTTCACCCTCGAGGACCTCGAAGGTGCCGTCGAGGTGATGGTCTTCCCCCGCGCCATGCTCGAGTACGGGCCGCTGCTGGCCGACGACGCCATCGTCTGTGTCAAGGGCCGCGTCGACCTGAAGGAGGAACCGCCCAAGCTGGTGTGCCTCGAGTTGAAGCGTCCCGAGGTGTCGTCCGATCCCCACCCGCCGGTGCGGATCAAGCTCAGCCCCGCCAACGTCACCGAATCGCTGCTGGGCCGGCTCAAGGGCGTCCTGCGCGACCACCCCGGCGGTGCGGAGGTGCTGGTCCACTTCGACCGCACCGTGCTTCGCCTTCCGGAGGAGTTCCGGGTCGACTCCAGGAACGGCCTCTACGCCGAGTTGCGGGTTCTGCTCGGACCCAACGGCATGGTGACGTAGGCTGGAGGGGGTCCCGGTGGTGGGTATCCCTGGGAAACTGGAGAGCAGGAACACCGATGGCGATCAAGGTCGACACGAAAGATTGCACCGCTCTCAGCGACTCCGAGCTCTCGGAGATGGCTGACCTGTGCGCCGAGGCAGGAGTGGAGTGGGACGTCGGCCTGCTCTCCAAGCAGTGCGAGGAGTGGGTGCTCGTCACGCAGGCCACCGAGGGCGGGCGGTTGGCCGGGTTCTCGTTCTGCACCATGGAGCGCATCGGGGGCACCCCGAGCGTGCTGGTGGGCCTGGCGTCGGTCAAGCGCGGCGGCCGCAGCGAGGCGGTGCTGAAGGCCTTGGTCGGCGACCAGCTGCGCCGGGCCGTGCTCGCCTTTCCCGACGAGGACGTGCTCGTCGGCACCCGCCTGGGTGACCCCGCCGCCTTCGTGGCCTTCTCCGACCTGGAGGACATCGTCCCCCGCCCCGGCCACAAGGCTTCGGGTGAGGAGCGGGCGTGGGCCCGACGGCTGGCCAAGCGTTTCGGCGCCGAAGGCCGCGTCGACGACCGCACCTCGGTGCTGGAGGGCAACGGCGACCCGGCGATGGTGCTCGACTTCGAGAACCCCGAGGCCGACGGCACCCCGCCCGACGTGGCCGAGCTCTTCTCCACCCTCGACCGCAGGCGCGGCGACGCCGTAGTCGTCTTCGGCTGGGCCATGGCCGAGACGCTCGCTGCTCTGGCCTGAGCTCAACGGGTCCTCAGGGGCCGGGCAGGATAGCAGCGACGACCGTGTAGCAGTAGCCCTGGTGGGGCGGGCTCAGGGCCACGAGCAGGCGGCGCACCCGGTGGCCCACCACCGACTGGAGGTCGTGGCTGGAGTAGCGGGGCCAGCCGAGGTCGTCGAGGCGGGCGACCAGTCGGCGGTCGACGAGGGGCAGATGGTAGCGGAACGACTGCCAGGTGAAGCGGCACTCGTACTGCTGTGGTTCCCGGTGCACCTGGGGCCCGGGGACCAGGTCGACGAGGGTGAGCGAAGGCTGGTTGCCGTTGAGGGTCCAGTAGGGCACGGCGGCACCGGGGAAGCCCAGCAGGCTGCGGCGCCGAGGGTGATGGAGCGGCTCGAGGTATCGCTCGGCCTGACGCGCCGACAACGCGCCGACGCGCTCCGGAGGGTGATCGAGGACCACCGTCTCCGGTCGCGAGGCGTCGATGGGCCCGCCGTCCCGCGCGATCTGCCCGGTGGCGACGTCGAAGGTGGCCAGCGTCTCCGGTTGACCGTGGAATCTGGCCCGCACGAAGGCCCCCGAGTCGAGGTCGACACCGAGGCACCCGCCGGCGTCGGCGGCGAGGACGAGCATTCGCAACTCCGCTCCCGCCACTTCGACCCGGCACGAGATGGCAGCTCGCATGACGCAATGGTGACGTTGCCGACAATGGAAATGGTGGATGGTCGCCAACATGGGCGACCAACATGGCGGCATGGAGTTCGAACAGGTGGTGCGGCGCCGGCGGATGGTGCGTAATTTCGACGGCCGACCGGTGCCTCCCGAGGTGGTCGAGCGGCTGCTGACCAACGCCAATCGGGCGCCGTCGGCGGGGTTCACGCAGGGGTGCGACCTGCTCGCGCTCGAGGGCCCCGAGCAGACCAGCCGGTTCTGGGCGTCCTCCAGGTCACCCGACGGCGACGACGCCAGGACGACGTGGCCGGGCGTCCTGCGGGCACCGGTGTTGATCGTGGTCCTGGCGTCCGAGGCGGCCTACCGGGCCCGTTACTCCGAGCCTGACAAACAGCGCTCGCATTCGGGCGACCAGCGGTGGCTCGTCCCGTACTGGCATGTGGACGCCGGCTTTGCCGCGCTTCTGGCTCTGCTCACCGCGGTCGACCAGGGATTGGGTGCCCTTTTCTTCGGCGTCGCCGACGCGACCGGACTCCGCGCCGAGTTCGGGATACCCGATACGCACGAGCCTGTCGGCGCCGTCGCCGTCGGGTACGCGTTACCCGATCGACCCTCGGGATCGCTATCCCGTCGGCGCCGGCCGCTCGACCAGGTGGTTCACCGAGGACGCTGGTGATTCAGCTCCCGAGCTGGCCCAGGAGCTCCTCCACCTGGCCGGTAGGAGCCGAACAGGCGTAGTCGCGGCAGACGTAGGCCAGGCCGTCGCGCCGGTCGGCGAACAGAGGCGACGGATACGGCTCGCCCCACGCCAGCACGGCGTTCGGCAGCCATCGGCGTTGGACGGCCGTCACCAGGTCGGGACGGTCACCCGTCACCGCCACCTCCACCACCGGCGCCGCTCCCAGCTCCACGGCGTGGAGGAGGTGGCACACCGCCGCAGGGTGGCCGGCCACGACCTCACTCAGAAGGGCGACCACGGCCTCGGCCTGGTCGCGGTAGGTGTCTTCGCCCACGAGGGCGGAGAGCCGGTGCAGGGCGACGGCCGCCGCGGCGTTGGCCGATGGCACGGCGTTGTCGAGCACGTCCTTGGAGCGCGTGATGAGGCGCTCGGCGTCGGAGCCGGTGGTGAAGAACCCGCCGTTGTTCTCGTCGGCGAACAGCTCGATCATGGCGTCCGCCGTGGCTCGGGCCTCGGCCACCCAGCGGGCCTCGCCCGTGGCCTCGCCCAGGCGGGGGAAGGCGTCGACGAGGGCGGCGTAGTCGGCGGCGAAGGCGAGATGCTGGGCCCGGCCTGCCAGCCACGACCGCAGCCAGCGACCGTCGTCGCGCCGGAGGGCGCCGAGGAGGAACTCACCTGCGGTGCGGGCGTCGGCCAGCCAGTCCGACCGTCCGGTGGCGGCCGCCGCCTCGGCCAGGGCCGACACGAACAGGCCGTTCCATTCGGTGAGGACCTTCTCGTCGCGCCCGGGCCGCACCCGCTTCTCGCGCGCCTCGTACAGCGCCTGGCGGGCCCGCTCCACTCCAGGCGGCCGGCCCGGGGCCCGAGCGGCCCCCTGAGCGGGGGATTCGGCGCCGCGGGTCGGACGGTGGAGGATGTTGGCTCCTGTTCCGAACTCGCCGGTGCCGCCCCCCGGCTCGGAGAAGTTGCCCGTCGGGCTCACCGCCCACCAGGCCATGGCCTCCTCGGCGTCGGCGCCCGCCACGGCTTCGAGCTCGGCCGCCGACCACACGTAGAACTTGCCCTCCACGCCCTCGGAGTCGGCGTCCTCGGAGGAGAAGAACCCGCCGTCGGCGTGCCGCAGGTCGCGGCGCACGTAGTCGACCGTCTCGGTCAGGACCTGCAGGTACCGGTCGTCCCCCGTGAGCTGCCAGGCGTGCAGGTAGGCTCGCACGAGCAGCGCCTGGTCGTAGAGCATCTTCTCGAAGTGCGGCACCAGCCAGCGCCGGTCGACGGAGTACCGGTGGAAACCGCCACCGAGGTGGTCGTAGATGCCTCCGGCGGCCATGGCGTCGAGGGTGGTCGTGGCCATGGCCAGTGCGTCGGTGTCGCGCTCGCGGGCGTGCAGGCGCAGGAGGAGCTCGAGCGTGTCGGGCTGGGGGAACTTGGGCGAGCGCCCGAAGCCGCCCCACTGCGCGTCGAACGAACCGGCCAGGGCGTCGCGGGCGGCACGCGAGGCCTCCGGTCCCGGGCGGTCACGGCCGCTCGGAGCCAGGTCGGCCGTCCGGCCGAGGGCGGCACTGAGCTCGGCCGCCTGCTCGGTGACGGCCTCACGGCGCTGCGACCAGGCGTCGGCCACGGCGCGGCACACCTGTACGAAGGCGGGCATGCCGGGGCGGGGCCGGGGCGGGAAGTAGGTGCCACCGAAGAAGGGCTTGCCCTCGGGGGTGAGGAACATGGTCATCGGCCAGCCGCCGTGGCCGGTGAGGGCCTGGACGGCCTCCATGTAGACGGCGTCGACATCGGGCCGTTCCTCGCGATCGACCTTCACGTTGACGAACAGCTCGTTCATGACCGCCGCGGTGTCGGGGTCCTCGAACGACTCGTGGGCCATCACGTGGCACCAGTGGCACGCGGCGTAGCCGATCGAGAACAGGATGGGGCGTCCCTCGGCCCGGGCCCGGGCGGAGGCCTCGTCGCCCCAGGGGTACCAGTCGACCGGATTCTCCTTGTGCTGCTGGAGGTACGGGCTGGTCTCGTCGGCGAGGCGGTTCATGTGCTCCTTGGGAGGCGGAGAGACTGGGGCCATGGCGCGCAATCTGGCCGAGATACTTCTGGTCGTGGCCGTGGGAGGGATGCTGTGGTCGGCCGTGACGCGACTGCGCCGGGGCCAGGTCCGACCTCTCCTGTGCCCCGGCTGCGGTCGTACGGTCTCACGGGTCTACGGCTCGTGCCCCCACTGCGGCCATCCGACGAGCGGTTGACAGGTCAGGCGGGGTTGGACTGCTCGT
>JBPCJV010000169.1:0-3249 GCA_051004925.1 Acidimicrobiales bacterium
GACCCGCCCGGTCCGCTACCGTCGACCGCCGGCCATCACGACAGACGGAGCCGCACCCGTGACCTCGACACCGCCGCCCTCGGCACCGCCGCCCTCGACACCGCCGCCCTCGACCCCGCCGGCCGCGGCACGGAAGCCGGCGCCACCGCTGCCGCCCCTGCCGACCGGGCCGGTGACGTCGGTTGCCGAGGCCATCGACCGCATGGAGGCGATCGCCGCCGCCCTTCCCCCGACCGACGGGCTGTCCTGCTTCAACCGCATGTACCTCACCGTCACGCGTGCGGTCGGGGAACGCATCGGTGCCGGCTTCTTCGTCGACGAGGAGTTCATGACCCGCCTCGACGTGGTGTTCGCCAACATCTACCTGGCCGCGGTCGACGCGTGGGCCAGGGACGAGTCACAGGTCTCCCGGTCCTGGCGGGTGTTGCTCTCGCGTCGCACCGACACCGACGTGGCTCCACTGCAGTTCGCCTTGGCCGGCCTGAACACCCATATCAACCACGACCTCTGCATCGCGGTGGTCACCACCTCCCGCGAGCTGGGCACCTCACCGGACGAGGGCTCGCACGAGGAGGACTTCGAACGGGTCAACGCCGTGCTCGGCGAGCTGAACGAGTCGATCCGCGAATCGTTCGAGACGGGCATCATCCTCGAGCTCGACCGGCGCGTCGACGGGCTCGACAACCTGGTCGCCAACTTCTCCATCACCGCCGCCCGCGACGTGGCATGGGACAACGCCCGGGCCCTGTGGCACCTGGACGACAACCGGTTCCTCAGCGGCCCCTTCCTCGACAGCCTCGACCGCTTCGTCGCCTTCGCGGGCCGCGGCCTGCTCATCCCGCTCGGTCTAGCTTCCCGCGGCTCGGTCTAGCGGGCTCGGCCTACGTGTACGTGCGCAGCGGTAGCCCCTAGAGGCCGAGGATGGTGTCGAGGCCGACGGTGAGGCCGGGGTGGTCGGCCACCGCCTTCACCGCCACCAGGACGCCGGGCATGAACGAGCTGCGGTCGGTGGAGTCGTGGCGGAGGGTCAAGGTCTGGCCGGTGGTGCCCAGCAGTACCTCCTGGTGGGCGACCAGCCCCCGCAGGCGCACCGAGTGGACCCTGATCCCCTCGGGCCCGGCCCCACCCCGGGCCCCCTCGGCGACGACGGTGCGGGTGGGGTCGGGTGCCCACTCCGACGAGGCTGCGGCCATGCGGGCCGCGGTGAGCATCGCCGTGCCCGATGGGGCGTCCACCTTGGCGTCGTGGTGGAGCTCGATGATCTCCGCCGTCTCGAACCACGGGGCGGCCAGCTCGGCGAAACGCATCATGAGCACAGCCCCGATGGCGAAGTTGGGAGCCACAATGCAGTTGCTCGACGTGAAGCGGCGGGCCAGGTCGTCGAGGTCGGCAGCCTCGAAGCCGGTCGTTCCCACCACCGCGTGCACGCCGCGTTCGGCGCACCAGGCGAGGTTCTCCCGGGCTGCGGCCACCGTGGTGAAGTCGACGGCGACCTCGGCACCTTTGCGGGTGAGAGCCTCGGCATCGGGAGCCACTTGGCCGGCGACGTCGACACCGGTGGCCTGGCGGACATCGATCCCCGCACACGACGGGTCGACAGCTGCGACCAGCTCCATGTCGGGATCGGCCGCCACCGCCCGGCACACGGTGGAGCCCATCCGCCCCCCTGCTCCGAACACGCCCACACGGATGGCCATCGCCGCCGACAGTACCCGGCGGTCGGGCCGGCGGGGCTATGCGACTCGAGCGGTGAAGGCTTCCTCGGCGAAGGGGCCGACCACCGCCAGGACGCGGTCGGCGGCGGCGACGCGCTCCACCACCCGGCGCAGGTCGTCGCGGGTCACGGCATCGGTACGCGCGACCAGCTCCTCGAACTCCATCACCGTCCCGTGGATCAGCTGGCTGCGCCCGATGCGGCTCATGCGGCCGGCAGAGTCCTCGAGCGACAGGGCGAGCGACCCCTTCACATGGCCCTTGGCGATGGCCAGTTCCTTGTCGGTGATTTCCTCGTCGACCAGGCGGTCGAACTCACGGTTGACGAGGTCGAGGACCTCGTCGACCTGGGAGGGCGACGTGCCGGCGTAGACGGCCAGGTACCCGGTCTCGGCGTACGCGGCCCGGTAGGAGTACACCGAGTACACCAGCCCGCGCTTCTCCCTGATCTCCTGGAACAGCCGACTCGACATCCCGCCGCCCAGCACCTCGTTGACCACGTTCAGGGCGAAGCGGTCGTCGTCGTCACGTGCCAGCGCCCGGGCCCCGACGACCACGTGGGCCTGCTCGGTGGACCGGTTGGTGACGGCCAGCCGGCGCGGCGCCGTGAGCGTGGGTCGGTCCCGCTCCGGCCGGTTGCCGGAGCTGCCGGCGAAGCGGCGCTCGATGCCGGCAACGACGTGGTCGTGGTCGACGTTGCCCGCGGCCGCCACCACGATCGACTCCGGGCGGTACATGGCCCCGAAGTAGCCGGCGATGTCGTCGCGACCCATGGTGAGGATGGTCGTGCGGTCGCCGAGGACCTCCCGGCCGAGGGGGTGTGCAGGGTAGAGCGTGTCGGCGAACAGGTCGTGCACAAGGTCGGAGGGCTCATCCTCGTGCATGAGGATCTCCTCGAGGATCACCTGGCGCTCGGCCTCGACCTCGTCGGGGCGCAGGGCGGGGTCCCACATGATGTCGGAGAGGATGTCGAGGCCGAGGTCGAGGTCGGTGTCGATGAGGCGCGTGTAGAACGCCGTGTACTCCTTGGTGGTGAAGGCGTTCATCTCGCCTCCGACCGCCTCCACCGCCGCGGCGATGTCGCGGGCGCTGCGGGTGGACGTCCCCTTGAACAGCAGGTGCTCGAGGAAGTGCGACGCCCCGGACAGCGCAGGCTCCTCGTCGCGAGAGCCGGCGTCGACCCAGAACCCGGTGGTGACCGAGTGCGATCCGGGGATCGCCTTGGTCACGATGCTCACTCCATTTGCCAGACGCGTGGTCTGGATCACGAAGTGACTACCGCCGGTTGGAGCGGCGGCGGTCGTTGTTGCGACGAGGGCCGCGGCTCTCGTCGGCGCCGCCGGCGGGCGACGCGACCTCCGGGCCGAGGTCGCCGAAGGCCTGGCGGGCCTCGCCCTGGAAGGTCTCCTCGAACGACACGAACTCACGGTCGCCACCGGAACCGCCGGCGCCGCCGGCTCCGGCGTCCGCGGGGACCGACCGGCCACGGGAGGAGCCACCGCGCGACGAGCGGTCACGGCCCCGTTCGGGCTGGGA
>JBPCJV010000170.1:0-8841 GCA_051004925.1 Acidimicrobiales bacterium
CGAGCGTCGCCAGGGCCAGGGCGAAGGCGGCCGCAGGCAGGTGCCGGCGCCACCCCGGGCGCGTGGGCGCCACCGAGGCGAGCAGCGACAGGTTGGTGAACCGCACCGCGTACTTGTTCGACCGGCGCTGGAGTACCAGGTAGGCGACCACCAGGGCGACCACGCCGAGCAGCAGCCACAGCCGCACCGGGGACAGGAAGCTCATCGGGCCGCCCCGGCCAGGGGATCGGCCGACACGAGGGCGCCGCGCCGCTGGCGGTTGGACACCACGAAGGCGACGATGTCGCGCATCCAGTCGCGGTCGGTGCGCAGTTGCAGGTGCTGGGCACCGGACCGGCGGATGGCGGTGGCGATGGCGGTCCGCTCGGCGGCGGCGGCCTCGGCGTAGCGCCGGCACAGGCTGGCCTTGCCGGTGGGCACGGAGAGGCGACGCCCGGTCTCGGGGTCGACCATGGCCAGGTAGCCGACGTTCGGTAGCTCCAGCTCCCGGGGGTCGATGATCTCCACGGCCAGCACCTGGTGGCGCAGGGCGAGGGCCCGGAGGGGCTTCTCCCATCCGGCCGGGGCGAGGAAGTCGGACACCACCACGGCGAGGCCCCGACGCTGCGGCGGCTGCACCAGGTGGGCGATGCCGCCGGCCAGGTCGGTGCCGCCGGCGCCGCCCTCGGTCGGAAGAGCGCGGGGTCGGGTGATCAGACGGTGCAGCAGGGCGAACAGGGCCTGGCGCCCGGTGCGGGCAGGGATGCGTTCCACCCGCCCGGGGTTGATCACCACCGCGCCCATCCGGTTGCCGATGCGGGCGGTGAGGAACCCGACGGCTCCCACCGCGGCCACGGCCAGGTCGCGCTTCTCGCACAGGGCCGTGCCGAAGTCGAGGCTGGCCGAGCAGTCGACCACCACCCACGTCTCCAGCTCCCGGTCGGCCACCTGGTCGCGGACGTGGGGGATGGTCGTGCGCGCCGTGACGTTCCAGTCGATGCGACGAACGTCGTCGCCCGCGCGGTAGACCCGGCTCTCCCCGGGCTCGCTGCCCGGGCCGGGCAGCAGCCCCTGGTAGTCGCCCTGGAGCAGACCGTCGAGGCGCCGCGTGACCTGGAGCTCGAGCTGGCGCAGGACCTTCTCGGTGTGCCGCTCCCGCACCAGGGTGGCGTCACCCCCGGGCGGGGGCGGGGCGTCAGCCACCGGCGGCGACCGCCGGGCCCGAGCGGCCCTCTGAGCGAGATGCCGGGGCCGGCGGTGCGCTCGCGTCCTGGCTAGGAGCCAGGCGCGGGGCGGGCAGGCGCTCGAGCACGGTGTTGAGGAGGTCGTCGACGGCCAGGCCGTCGGCCAGGGCCTCGTAGGACAGCACCACGCGGTGGCGCATCACGTCGAGGGCCACGTCGACCACGTCCTGAGGCAGCACGTAGTCGCGCCGCCGCAGCAGGGCAATGCCCCGGGCCGCGGCGATCAGGCCCAGGCTGGCGCGGGGGCTGGCGCCGTAGGCGATCTGCGAGGCCAGCTCCCCCAGCTCGTACTGGGCCGGGTCGCGCGTGGCGTGCACGAGGCGGACGGCGTAGTCGACCACGGCGCGATGGGCGAACACCTCGCCGGCCGTCGTCTGGAGCTGGCGGAGGTCGCCGAGGGAGAGGACCGTACTGGCGTGGGGCGGGTTGACGCTCATGCGCTGGACGATCTCCACCTCCTCGGCCCGGTCGGGGTACTCGACCATCACCTTCATGAGGAACCGGTCGCGCTGGGCCTCGGGCAGGGGGTAGACCCCCTCCGACTCGATGGGGTTCTGGGTGGCGAGGACCAGGAAGGGGTCGGGGACGGCGTGGGTGATGCCGCCGATCGACACCTGGCCCTCGGACATGACCTCGAGCAGGGCGCTCTGCACCTTTGCCGGCGCCCGGTTGATCTCGTCGGTGAGGACGAAGTTGGCGAAGACCGGGCCGAACTCCACGGCGAAGGTCTCGGTGGACGCCCGGTAGATCCGGGTGCCGATGAGGTCGGACGGGATGAGGTCGGGGGTGAACTGGAGGCGCACGAAGCTGCCGCCGACCACCTCGGCCAGGGTCTCGACGGCCAGGGTCTTGGCCAGCCCGGGTACCCCCTCGAGCAGGACGTGGCCCTTGGCCAGCACGCAGGCGAGCATGCGCTCGACCACCCGGTCCTGGCCGACGATCACCTTCTTGACCTCGAACAGGGCGACTTCGAGCAGTGCCGCGGCCTCGGCGGCATCGAGTGTGGTCCCTGCGGCGGCACCGGGGGCGACAGCCTGGGTTTCGCGGTCTATGGGAGTGGCGATGACAGGTCTCCTCGTGCGTGTCGGCTGCCACCAGGATGGCACCGGCGTCTGGGAACTTCCTGTGGAGAGGCCGGGAACCCGCCGAGTCAGTCGGCCAGCGGTACGAAGCCGTACAGCTCGGGCTTGATGACCCGGGCCATGAGCGACGAGAGGGCGTCGGTCGCCCGCTTGCCGTGGTGGATCACGGCCACGACCTCGCTGGCGATGGGGGTCTCCACGCCGGCCCGCTCGGCCAGCTCGACCACCGCCAGCGAGCTGCGGACCCCCTCCGCCACCATGCGGGTGCCCGAGGTGATCTCGTCGATGGTGCGCCCCCGGCCGAGCTGCTCGCCCACCCACCGGTTGCGGCTCCGCCCGCTCATGCAGGTGGCCACCAGGTCGCCGAGGCCGGCCAGGCCGGCGAAGGTCAGGGGCCGGCCGCCGAGGGCCACGCCCAGGCGCGTCATCTCGGCCAGGCCCCTGGTGATGAGGCTGGCCCGGGCGTTGTCGCCGAAGCCCATGCCGTCGCCGATGCCCGAGGCGATGGCCATCACGTTCTTGACCGAGCCGCCCAGTTCGCAGCCCACGAGGTCGTCGTTGGTGTACACGCGGAACGACGCGGTGGAGAGCAGGCGCTGGAGGCGGCCGGCCAGGTCGGCGTCGGCAGAGCCTTTGCCGGCACGGCCGTCAACGGACCCTCCCGCCGCCACCACGCTGGCCGTGGGCTGGCCCAGGCCCACCTCCTCGGCCAGGTTGGGCCCGGTGAGCACGGCGTAGGGATGGCGCGCGGCCACCTCGGCCACGATCTCGGTCATGCGCTTGAGGGTGCCCTGCTCGACCCCCTTGGTGACCGTGAGGACCGCGGCACCCGCGGCCAGGTGGGGGCGCGCCGCCGACAGCACCGACCGGAAGCCGTGGGAGGGAACGGCCATGACCACCAGGTCGGCACCGGCGACGGCCCGGACGAGGTCGCCCGTGGCCGTGAGCGCCGGCGGGAGGTCCAGGTCGGGGACGTAATCCGGATTGCGATGGGTGGTGCCGATGTGGTCGGCCACCTCGGCCCGCCGGGCCCACAGCACCGTCGGCACCCGGGGGGCGACGATGCCGGCCAGGGTCGTCCCCCATGAGCCGGCACCCAGCACCGCAACCCGGCTCGTCACCTCCCCGACCCTACCGGCGCGCCACCCGTCAATGGGTGCCCGGCGGCGCCGGGCGGGTCTACGGTGGTGGCAGTCGTCAGCCAGCTCGAGCCGGGGGACCTCAGAGCCAAGAGATGGACCAGGCGTTCGGGCACGAGCCGACCACGACCTCAGGCGGGAACCCCACCGGCGAGGGGACGGACACCGGCCTGAGCGACGCCGAGGTCGCCGAGCGGCTGGCCGACGGCCGGAGCAACCGGACGACGCCTCCTCGAGGCCGCACCGTCTCCGACATCGTGCGGGCCAACGTCCTCACCCGCTTCAACGCCATCCTCACCGCCCTCCTGGTCGTGGTCATCGTCATCGGTCCGCCCAAGGACGGGCTGTTCGGCCTGGTGATGGTGGCCAACAGCGCCATCGGGGTCATCCAGGAGGTGCGGGCCAAGCGCACCCTCGACCGCTTCCGGGTCATCACCGCGCCGGTGGCCCGCGTGCGGCGCGCCGGTGAGAGTCGTACCGTCCCGGTCGACCAGGTGGTGCTCGACGACGTGGTCGAGATCGCCTCCGGCGAGCAGGTGATCGTCGACGGCACGGTCCTGAGCGGCGGCAACATCGAAGCCGACGAGTCGCTGTTGACCGGCGAGTCGCAGCCCGTGGCCAAGGCCGAGGGCGACGAGCTGCTCTCGGGAAGCTTCGCCGTGTCCGGCCAGGCCCGCTACCGGGCCATACGGGTGGGCGACGCCTCCTTCGTGAGCGCCCTCGGCTCCACCGCCGGCCGGTTCGCGCCCGTCGTGTCGGAGATCCGCGGGGGCACCGACCGCATCCTGCGGTGGGTGACTTGGGCGCTGGTGCCGACCGCCACCCTGCTCGTCATCAGCCAGCTGCGGGCGGGGGGCCTCCCCACCCACGACGCCCTGCGCGGGGCGGTGGCGGGCATGGTGGCCATGGTCCCCGAAGGACTGGTGCTGCTCACGAGCATGGCCTTCGCCCTCGGGGTGATCAGGCTGGGCCGCCGGCGCGTCCTGGTGCAGCAGCTTCCGGCCATCGAGGTGCTGGCGCGCGTCGATGTCGTCTGCGTGGACAAGACCGGCACCCTCACCGAGGGGGGCCTGAAGCTCAGCGAGGTGGTGAGCCTGGGCCCCGAGCGCGACGAGATCGCCGACGGCCTGGCCGCCGTCGCCGGCGCCGATACCCGGCCCAACCCCACCCTGTCGGCCATCGGCGCCGCCTTCGCCCGTCCTCTGGACTGGACCCTCGAGGCGTCGGTGCCGTTCTCGTCGGCCCGGCGATGGAGCGGCGCAGACTTCGGCGCCCGGGGCACGTGGGTGCTGGGCGCTCCCGACGTCGTGGCCGCGGACATCGCGGCAAGCAGCGACGGGACCGACGGGGCCGACGGGACGAGGGCGGCCGATCTGGTCAACCGGTACGCCGGGGCGGGGCACCGGGTCGTGATGCTGGCCCGCGGGACGGCGCTGGAGACGGGCCAGCCCCAGGGCCATCCCCCGCATGGGCTCACGCCCGTGGCCCTGGCCGTGCTCGACCAGCCCGTCCGCCCCGACGCCTCCACCACGGTGACCTACTTCGCCGACCAGGGAGTCACGGTCAAGGTCCTCTCCGGCGATCACCCCACCACCGTGGGGGCGGTGGCCTCGCGGGTGGGCATCGGCACCGGCGCGCCCGCGGTGGACGCGTCCCGCCTGCCCGAGGACGGCTCCGAACTGGCCGACGCCGTCGCCGCCAGCGACGTCTTCGGGCGGGTCGGGCCCGACCAGAAACGGATGATCGTCGGCGCCCTGCAGGACCAGGGGCACGTGGTCGCCATGGTCGGTGACGGCGTGAACGATGTGCGCGCCCTGAAGGCGGCCGACGTCGGGGTGGCCATGGGGTCAGGCAGCGACGCCACCCGGGCGGTGGCCGAGCTGGTGCTGCTCGACGACTCGTTCGCCGCTCTGCCCCATGTGGTGCGGGAGGGGCGTATGGTCATCGCCAACGTGGAGCGGGTAGCGAACCTGTTCGTGACCAAGACCGTGTACGCCCTGCTCCTGGCCCTGGCCGTCGGGGTGGCGACCTTGCCGTTCCCGTTCCTCCCCCGCCAGCTGACGCTGGTGGGCGCCCTCACCATCGGCATCCCCAGCTTCTTCCTCGCCTTTTCCCAGCGCGCCCCCCGCGCCCGGCCCGGCTTCGTCCGCCGCGTCCTGCGCTTCGCCGTGCCCGCCGGCACGTGCGCGGCCGCCGCCACCTTCGCCGCCTATGCCCTGGGGCGCCTGGCCCCCGACGTCAGCACCGACGAGGCCCGGACCACCGCCACCATGGTGCTGCTGGCGGTGGGTCTGGCCCTGGTGACCCGCCTGGCCCGGCCCCTCACCGTGCGCCGCGTCCTGCTGATCGTCTCCCTCGGGAGCGCCTACCTGGTCGCCCTGTTCGTCGGCCCCTTCCGCGACTTCTTCTCCCTGAACGACCCGCCGCCGATCGTCATCCTCGCCGCCCTGGGTGCGGCCTCGATGGCCATGTGGGTCTTCGACTACGTCCAGCGGCTTCAGGGGGCCGCCCCCGCACGGGCCCGGCGAGCGTCGTGAGCGACATCGGGGAGATCGCGCAGCAAGTCCCTCCCAAGAAGGCGCATTCCACCCGCAACGCCGTGCTCCGCGGGCTGCTGTCGCTGGCCGTCGTGGGGGTCATCTTCTTCGGCGTCTTCCCCCAGATCGCCGACTTCTCCGAGGTCTGGGTGCAGATCAAGTCGATGACGCCGCTCGAGTCGTCGACGGTGACGCTGGCCGCGCTGTGGAACCTGCTGACCTACCTGTTCGTCCTCGTCCCGTGCTCGCCCGGCCTCACGTACCCGAAGGCCTTCGTCGTGACCCAGTCGACCACCGCGGCGGCCAACACATTCCCAGCGGGGGCGGCCGTGGGCATCGGCATGACCTACGCCATGTACACGTCGTGGGGGTTCGCCCGGGCCGTGGCCGCCCGGGCCATCCTCGTGTCCGGCGTCTGGAACAACTTCGCCAAGCTCGGCCTGCCCGTGCTGGCCCTGGTCCTTCTCGCCATCCAGGGCAGCGCCAGCTTCGCCCGGGTCATGGCCGGCCTGTTCGGCATCGGCGCCCTCCTGGGCTCGATCGCCATCTTCGCCCTCATGCTGCGCAGCGACCGGCTGGCCCAACGCATGGGCGACGGCGCCGCCCGCCTGGTCTCCCGGATCCGGGGCGTGTTCCGGCGCCCGCCCGTCACCGGCTGGGGCGACGCGGCCCGGGCGTTCCGGGCCGACACCATCGACCTCCTCCGCGACGCCTGGCTGCGACTCACCGTGGGGGCAATCGTGAGCCAGCTGTCGCTCTACCTCCTGCTCCTGCTCGTGCTACGCGACCTCGGGGTCTCCGAACGCGAGGTGGGCTGGGTCGAGGTGCTGGCCTCCTTCGCCTTCGTCCGGCTCCTGACCGCCCTCCCCGTCACCCCCGGAGGGGTGGGCGTGGTCGAGCTGGGGCTCACCGCCGCCCTGGTGAGCGCAGGCGGCGACCGCGACAGCGTGGTTGCCGCCGTGCTCGTGTTCCGGGCCCTCACCTACCTCCTGCCCATCCCCGTCGGGGTGGTCACCTACGTCATCTGGCGGCGGAGGAAGTCGTGGCGCAAACCGATCCCCGGCGAGGAACCCGCGGTGAGGCCCTAGTCGTGCTCGTGAACCACCGCCGCGCCGGTCGCTTCGCGCTGGTCGCGCTCCTGGGGGGTGTGGTGATGCTCGCCCTGGTCGCCTGGCCGGCCACCCTTCCCGCCGTCCAGTGGGTGGACGACGGCTGGAACCGGGCGATGGTGTCGATCCGGTTCACTCCCTTCGTCTGGCTGGCCGAGGCCTTCGCCCTGCTGGGTGGCATCTGGATAAACTGGCCCCTCCGCGTGGCGGCAATGGTGATCCTGGCCGTTCGCCGGAACTGGGTGCAGCTGGGGGCGTTCGTGCTGGCCATCGTCACTTCGGAAGCGCTCATCGGGCCGCTCAAGGCCCTTTACGCCCGGCCCCGACCGCCGCAGGCGATCCTCGAGACGAGCAGCTACTCGTTCCCGTCCGGCCACGCCATCGCCGGCGCGGTGACGGCGGTGGGCCTGGTGATCGTGCTCCTTCCGCCCGGCTCCCGACGATGGAGCTGGGAGGTCAAGGCCGCCATCTTCGCCTCGCTCATGGCCCTGAGCCGCACGTACCTCAGCGTGCACTGGCTCTCCGACGTGGTGACCGGCGCCCTGCTCGGCGTGGGCCTGGCCCTGGGGTGGCCCGCCCTGTTCCAGGAGGTGCGCGACGTGCGCCTGCCCCGATGGCGGGCCAGGAAGGCGGCGGCGGCGGAGGCGGAGACGTGAGCCTCGGCGTGCCCGCAAGGCTGGGTCTGTCCGCCAACCCGGGTCGGTCAGCGCGGCCCGAGGCCGTGATCGGCCAGCCACGCCCGGGCCACGTCGGCGGGTGGGACGCCGTCGATCTCCACCCGCCCGTTGAGGGCGATGAGGTCGGCGGTGGTGAGCTGGGTGCTAACGGCGTTGAGCACCTCGCCCAGCCGGTCGCCGTGGCGGCGCAGGGCGTCGGTGCGCACCACGGGAACGAGGTTCTCCGCAGGCTGGAGCTGGCGGTCGTCCTCGAGCAGGACGAACTTCGGCCCGGCGAGCGAGGGGGCGGTAGTGAACAGGAGGGCCACGTCGACCTCGCCTCCCTCGAGGGCGGCCACCGTCTCCGGCCCGCTGGCGTCGAGGGAGCGGAACGACTCGAAGGACAGGCCGTAGGCCGTACGCAGGCCGACGAGGCAGTACGGCCGCTCGGGGCACTCGGGCGGTCCGCCGAACACCAGCTCGCCGGCCACCGGGGCGAGGTCGCTCACCTTCGACAGGCCGTAGCGGTCGGCGGTGGCGCGGGTGACGGCGATGCCGTTGCGGTCCTGCGCCTCCGCCGGGGCCAGGACGGTTACGCCGCGGAACGCGAAGGCCTCCGTCAACCGGGCCGTGGCTGCGGCCGTGTCCGCCAGATCGTCGTCGTCCTCGGCCGTCTCCCCGCCCAGGAACTGCAGTGCCGTCCCCACGTACTCGGGCAGCACGTCGATGGCCCCCTGCTCCAGCGCCGGCTCGACGACCTCGCGCGACCCGAGCCCCGGCGTGCGGCGCACCGGGAACCCGGCCGCCTCCAGGGCCTGGGCGTACAGCTCGGCCACGATGCTGCTCTCGGCGAAGGCGAACGACCCCACGATCACGTCGTCGTGGGCCGGGGCGGGAGCGGGGTCGGAACTGTCCGAACAGCCCGCAGCCACCAGGGCGAGGGCCACCAGCCACAGGGCCGTCCTGCGAAGGGCCCTCGTGACTGACGCGCCCGACGGCCCGCTCAGGGGGCCGCTCGGGCCCAGGAGGTGGCGGCGAGGGCCCGAGCGGACCTCTGAGCGGAAGGCGGGGACCAGCACGGCGGCATTGTCCCAC
>JBPCJV010000171.1:0-12077 GCA_051004925.1 Acidimicrobiales bacterium
GGGGATGGTAGAGGCGCTCGGCCCCGAGCGCATCAGGTCGATCTGTGTCGACGACTACCACAAGTACGACCGCGAGGAGCGCAAGGACAAGCCCTTCACGCCCCTCCATCCGGAATGCAACTACATCGAGGTCATGGAGCAGCACCTCCAGCTCCTGGCCATGGGCCACCCGATCCTCAAGCCCGTCTACAACCACAAGGACTGCACGCTGGGCCGCCCGCAGCTGGTCGAGCCGCGCGAGTACTTGATCATCGAGGGGCTCCTGCCCCTGCACTCCAAGCTCTCCCGTGCCTGCTTCGACGCCACGGTGTACCTCGACCCGCCCGAGGAGATCCGCTTCCAGTGGAAGCTCAACCGCGACACGGGCAAGCGGGGCTACAACGAGGAGCAGGTCCGCAAGGAGGTGGAGAAGCGCGAGCCGGAATCTGCCGAGTTCATCCGCCCCCAGCGGGCCCACGCCGACATCGTCATGCGCTTCGGGCCCATCGAGGGCCGCGAGCAGAAGGAGGACGAGGCCCTGAGCGCCACCATCCTCCTGCGCCCCACGATCTCCCACCCCGAGCTCTCCAAGATCCTCACCGACGACCACCGCGAGGCAATGCACCTCAAGCTGTCACGCGACGAGGACGGCAAGCCGGTGGACTCGCTCCACATCCACTCCTACGCCGACCGCGAGGTCACCCGCGAGGTCGAGGAGGAGATCTGGAAGGAGCTGGGGGTCGACGAGCCCGTTCCCGACTCGCTGGGCACCATCGACAAGGGCGTCCGCAGCGAGCCGCTGGCCCAGGCCCAGCTCATCCTCCTCTACCACCTCTTCCAGGCCCGCCAGGGCTGATCGGCGGTTCCCCCGGGCCCGAGCGCCCCCTGAGCGGAGGACCGCGCGGGGTCAGCGCACCCCGGCCAGGTGGTGCACCTCGTTGAACGAGCGCAGCACCGGGCCACGGTCCGCCATGTCGATCCTGGTGACGGACGCGATGTCGCAGAACATGCGCCACGCGGCCTCGTCGCCCACGCCCAGCGCCCAGGTCACGGCGGCCTTGATGGGCGACACGTGGGTGACGACCACCACGTCGGCGGAGGCCGCCTGCTCGGCCAGTTCCTGGCAGGCGGCGGAGACCCGCCGTCCCACCGAGGCCAGTGACTCGCCCCCGGGCGGCGTGAACTCGGGGTCGGCCCGCCACCGCTCCCACAGGGGCTGCCACGACCCGTCCACCGGACGGCCGTCGAGCTCGCCGTAGTCGATCTCGATCCACCGCTCGTCGACCTCGATGCTTGCCTCGACGACCGTGCCCTCTCCCTGCGCCCCGTCACCCGCCTGGATGGCGGCCGCGGTCTCCCGCGCCCGGCGCAGGGGGCTGCACACCACCAGGGCCGCCGTCCGGCCGACGGCCGACAGGGCCTGTGCCTGCCGCCGTCCCCGTTCCGTGAGGGGCGGGTCCATCCGGCCCTGGAGCAGGTGGGCGGCGTTGGCGGCCGTCTCGCCGTGGCGGACCAGCACCAGCACCTCAGGCCTCCGGTCCCCGGGGAAGGGGGTCACGCGGCAGGCGCCCCGTACGCCAGAACCGTTGGCGCACCTCGGGGTCGCCGAGGCCGAACCGCCACCAGAACCAGGCCAGGGCCACCGCGCCGGCCAGCTCCTCGGCGCCGAGTACGGCCGCACCGTGGTCGAGGAACGGCAGCCCGCCGTCGAGCGACCAGCCGAAGGCGGGCCACCAGAACTCCGAGGTGCGGGCCCACATGCCGTCGAAGACCAGATGGAGGAACATCCCGACCGGCAAGAAGATCCATCGGCGCCGGGCGGCGCGGTGGCCCCGGGTCGCCAGCATGACCACAGCCAGGGCAGCGACGCTGGCCGCCATCGTGTGGAGGACCCGGGCCCCGCCGAAGGGGGCGTCGCCGAGGTCGGGCAGCAGGGCGCCGAGCACCACGACCCGGTAGTCGATGGCGGGGTCGTGGAACACGGCCCACACGGTCGCCAGGGCCATGCCTGCCGGCCAGAGGAGCATCAGGGACGGACGAGGATCCGGCCGCACTGGTCGCAGGTGACGAGTGCGTCCGGCGGTTCCCGCTTGATGCGGTCGACCTCGGTGGCGGGCAGGGCCAGGAAGCAGCCGTTGCAGCGGCCGCCCACCAGAGGAGCGGCCCCGACCCCGCCGTGCCTGGCCCGCAGGCGCTCGTACAGCGACGCCAGGTCGGGGGGCAGGCCCACCACCGCCTCGGCCCGTCGGGCCTCCTCGGCGGCCAGGTCGGCGTCGATCGCCACCTGGGCCTCGGCGACCGCGGCCCGCAGGCGGGACCCGTCGCCGTCGAGGCGCCGCCGCTCGGCTTCCAGAGCCGACACCTCCTCGTCGAGCGGCTCCCGCTCGCCCATGGCCTCCAGGACCTCGTCCTCCAGGGAGCTCTGGCGCCGGCGCAGGAGATCGCGGTCGGTCTGCATGGCCTGGAGCTCGCGGGGGATAGTGACGACGCCCGAGTACAGCCGCCGCTCGACCTCGACCACGCGTGCCTCCACCGTGGCCAGGTCGTCCTCCAGGCGGCGCTGGCGGCCGGCCACCTCGTCCCGACGAGCGGAGGCGTCGGCCAGGGCGGCCTCGTTGGCCACGGTCGCCGTCTCGACATCGGCCAGCTCGGCGATCTCGGGCAGTGTCTCGCGGCGGTGGCGCAGCCGGTCGACGGCGGTGTCGTGCTCCTGGACCACCAGGAGCTGGGAGAACGTGGTCAGCCTCGTGCCCCCGGGCTATTCCCGTGACGGGCGGCCGGGACGGTCGCGGGGGACCCTGATCGCCGGCCGGTCGGGGAGATCGGGAATGGTGAAGTTGGGGACGAAGCCGCGGGGGTCGGGCTGGATCTCCAGCGACGGCGGGGCCTCGAAGATCGGCTCCGCGGGCACGGGCTCGGCCACGACGGTACGTGGGGCCGGCCTCGTGCTCGGGCTCGGGCCGTAGGTCGACGCCGGGCCCTGGGAACCCGGTACGTTCAGGTACTGTGAACCGAACCCGGACGGTTCAGGCTCCGGGAAGTCGACGCCCGGGCCCGGCCCGAGGGCGGCGGCCATGAACTGCTGCCAGATGCGGGCCGGGAACGTGCCGCCGAACACGGTGATGCCGCCGACGTTGCGCATGGGCACGTCGGCCGCCGGCGAACCCATCCACACCGCCGTGGACAGCGTCGGGGTGTACCCGACGAACCACGCGTTCTTGTTCTCGTCGCTGGAACCCGTCTTCCCCGCCGCCGTCCAGCCCGGGATGGCGGCGGCACGGCCCGTCCCCCGCTGGACGACCTGGGTAAGGGTCTGGTTCACCGTGCGGGCGTCCTGGGCCGACAGCGCCCGCGTTCCCGCGGGGTCGGCCTCGAGGATCACCTTGCCCTCGCGGTCCAGCACCTCGTCGACGAAGACCGGGGGGTGGTGCTCGCCGTCGGCCGCCAGAGTTCCGTAGGCGCTGGCCATGTCGAGGGGAGTCACCTCCCTGGCACCGAGGGTGAGGGACAGGTAGGGCGGCTCGAGCTCGCTCCTGATCCCCATGCGGTGGGCCACTTCGGCCACCTTCTCGGGGCCCACCAGCTTGATCAGGCGGGCGTAGGCGCAGTTGACCGAGCTGACCGTGGCGTCGGTGAGGGTGAGCACGCCCGATGCGCCACCCTCGACGTTGTCCGGCGCCCACCCCTCGCGGCTGCCGTCGGGGATTTGACAGGGAGCGGTGCCCAGGATGGTGTCGCGGGGCGAGTAGCCGGACTCCAGCGCGGCCACGAGGGTGAACACCTTGAAGGCGGAGCCGGGCTGGCGCCGGCCCTGGGTGGCCAGGTCGAACTGGGCGCTGGGGAAGTCGGAGCCGCCCACCAGGGCCCGTACCGCGCCGGTCGTGGGCTCGACCGACACCAGGGCGGCGCCGAACTCACCACCCGTGTCGGTGAGGATGTCGTTCACCGCCGCCTCGGCCTCCTGCTGAAGCACGGGGTCGAGGGTGGTGCGGATGGTGAGGCCACCCTTGAACACGGCGTCGAAGCGCTGTCGTGGGGTCTCGCCGAGGCGGGGGTCGTCGAGGAGCTGCTTCCTCACCGCCGTGGCGAAGTAGTCGCTGCCCTTGACGGGCTTGGCCGGTGGCGGCGTAGGCAGCGGCTGCGCCTTCAGGGCGGCGACCTCCTCGGGGCCGACGTGGCCCAGCGCGGCCATGCGGTCGATCACCGCGTCGCGCCGGCGGAGGGCGGCGTCCGGTTGGACGAACGGGTCGGCTCCCACCGGGTCGCGGATCAGGCTGGCCAGCAGGATGCCCTCGCCGAGATCGAGCTGGTCGACGTGCTTGTCGAAGTAGGTCTCGGCGCCCGCCTCCAGGCCATAGGCGTGGTTCCCCAGGTAGACGGCGTTGATGTAGCGCTCGAGGATCTGGTTCTTCGACATCTCCGACTCCAGCCGAATGGCCAGGGCCGCCTCCTTGATCTTGCGGCTGGCCTTCTGCTGGGAGTCGAGCAGGGAGATCTTGATGAGCTGCTGGGTGATGGTGGAACCACCCTCGTAGATGCCGCCGGACTGCACGTTGACCACCATGGCCCGGGTCAGGGCCCGCAGGTCGAGGGCGCCGTGCTCGAAGAATCGGTCGTCCTCGGCGTCGAGCACAGCCCGCTGCACGTGCGCAGGCACCTTGTCGAGCGACACCGGCACCCGGTTCTCCTCCTCCTGGAGGGTGGTGAGGACGCTCCCGTCACGGGCGTAGACCACCGACCGGGCGGCGAGAGGCTGCAGGGCGAGCGGGTCGCCCTCGGTGCCACCCACGCCCGAGGTGGCCAACCGGCTGACCGGCGCGGCCAGCAACAGTGTTCCTCCGGCCACTCCCGCCCCGGCGACGAGGATGGCGACGAGGAATCGAACGATGACGCGCATCCCGGCCATGAGGTTACTTGCTTCCGCCGGGGAAGGGCCCTCTACCCCCACTCCTCGCCCAGCATGGCCTCCAGGCGCTCCTTGCGCCGGGGGCGTTCGGCCTTGGGAATCTGCCTGGCCCGGCAACGCCCGGAAAGGCCGTGCAGCCACAAGGTGGTCGGGGTGTCGTCGTCGCGCTCGACGACCACCCGGGCGTAGCACTCGGGGCAGCGGATCGTGCTCCTCGGCGTCGTCTTCTGCTGCACCGCCGCCACACCCCTTCCCATGCTCCCCCGCCCTACCAGAATACCGCGGCCCCGGCGTTACGTACCGGGCGACGCCCGGGCCACGACCTTGGTCATGAGGTCACGGGCCAGGTCGGCGGGGAAGGGCTGTCCGGCGCTGAACAGGGTGAAGACGGTCTCGGCTCGTCCCGTGCGCACGGTGACCACGTCGATGTAGGCCTTGGGCTGGTTGCCGTTTTTCGACGGGTACACGAGCTCGGCCCGGAAGGCCACCGACTCGTCGCCGACGCCGACGTCGGGGATGCGCTGCACGGTGAAGCTCTCGGGGGCGTCGCCCCCGGTGGAGTTGCGGTTGAGCTGGCCCTTGAATCGCTGGCGCAGGCAGGAGAGGCCCCGGTCGGCCCGCTGGGCGGCCAGATCGGCGACGGCCTCCTCCACGCTGGGCTGGGTCTGGGCGCTCGACATCGCCCGCAACCGGTCCTCCAGGTGGTACTCGACCGAGTCGGCGTCGGCCGTGCGCTCGTTCTTCGGGTCCGGGCGCCCCACGCAGGCCGCATAGCGGCTGTCGTCGCCGTCCTCACCCACCGGGTCCCGACGCGGCGACTCCGCCCACTCCGGTGGCACGTCGGCTCGCGTCAGGTTGACGGCCTTGACGAGGGCCTTGTTCGGCGCGTTGTCGTCGCGGCAGGCCCCGAGGGCGACGACCACGATGAATGAGGCTGCGGCGGCGGCCAGGAAACGGCTCGGGGACCAGGTGCGGATGCCGGTCAGGGTAGTTCGTGTCGTGCCCGGTTCCGGCGAGGTGCCCCTCTCCGCGATACTGGTGGCCACACACCACTGTCGTAACCGAATGAGGAGACCATGACGACGCTCAGCGAACTCTTGTCCCGAGGTGTCTGCGCCCTGTGCGGGGCCGGCGTTCACATCGACGACCATGAGGGACGGGTGGCCTGCAACGGCTGCAACATGGCAACCGACAACTGCACCTGCATCGGCAAGGGCGACTGAGCCACTGACTGCCTGAGAGTCGAACGACCAGAGCCACCGCCTCGAGGCGGTGGCTCTGGTCGTTCGCGATAACCTCCGGCGTTCCTGATCAGGGCTCTGCCCCTGACCAGGCCCTGCTTCTGGGTCAGTCCTTGCGGACCTTCGATTTCACGAAGTTGCCGATGGTGTCGGTGGTGACGGCCACCTTGTGCTTGCGTCGCACGTGCTCTGCGACCTTGGCCATCAGCTCTTCCTCTGTAGCTCCGCTTCCCTGCCAACGGCAGGCGTGGTCTTGGTCCCTTCAGGCAAACCTGTACGCCACGGTTCCTCCTGTCAACCGATGCCGGGCGGGGCGCCTGGCACTCCGGGTTGCCACCAGTATCCGTCACCGACGGCCTGTCCGTATGACATGGATGTCCGCCGTGGCCGTTCCCTGGGGCGCGAGCGCCCCCGGAGCGTTGCTCAGGCCTGGTCGGCGCACCCGCAGGTGCAGGGCTCCGTCGGCGCAGGTGCCTCGGCGCGCGACGCGCAGCCGCAGGAGCACGGGGTCTCGGTGGTGTCACTCATGTCTTTTCCCTCCTTTCGGTGCCTGGTCGGGGAGTACTGAAGACAGTGTAGAAGATGGCCCTTAGGGCCAGGTCAACCGGTTTCTCAGAATTTCTCAGGGCAGGCTGGCGCCCACCGCCCGGCCGACGGCATAGGTGCCCATGGCCGCAATCGCCCCGACGGCCAGCTGGCGGAGCCCGGAGCGCACCACCCCGCGGTTGGTGATGAGGCTGATGGCTGCGCCCACGAAGAACAGGGCCACCCCGGCGAGGGCGGCCGCCACCGCGAGGGCGGCCGCGCCCGCGATCACGAAGAAGGGCAGCACCGGGATCGCCGCCCCGGCCGAGAAGGCCACGGAGCTGTAGAGGGCCGCGGCTAGGGGTGAGCCCAGTGCGGCCACGTCACCCGTCGTGTCCGGGGGCGGCGGGGCTGCGGTCGTGTCGTCGAAGACCCAGGTCCGGGCCAGGAGCTCGAAGGCCACCGGGTCGCGCTCGGCCATGACCGCCAGCTCAGCGGGCCCCAGCCTGGTGCCCGCCTCCACCAGCTCACGCTGGGACTTGACCGAGATGTACTCCCCCGCGCCCATCGACCCGGCGCCGGCCACCAGTCCGGCCATGCCGGCGAGGAGGACGGTGGTCGTGCTGGCCTGGCCTCCGGCCATGCCCATGACGAGGGACAGGTTGGACACGAGGCCGTCGTTGACGCCGAAGACCGCTGCCCGGATCGAACTCGAGGCCCGCGAGCGCCAGGCCGGGGCCAGGCTGGCGACCAGCTCGGCGTGGATGCGCTCCTCGGCCATCATCGTGGTGGTGGCCTCGGCCTCGTCGTCGTAGCGGGTGCGTTCCCCCGCCTCCAGCCGTTCGAGCAGGGGCACGACACGGCGCACGCCGAGGCGTCGGCCGAACCACGCCAGGAACCGGGCGGTCACCCCGGGACGGTGGTCGGCGGCGGCAGGCACGGCCACTCCGAGCTCGCGCAGCTTCGCCTGCCAGAACTGGGCGTGGCGCTGCTCGGCCGCGGCCAGCTCGAGGAGCACTTCCCGGTGCTCGCCCTCGGCACTGCCGGCCAGGGCGCGGTAGAGGGATGCGTTGTCGAGCTCTCTCGTCATGTGGCGCCGGTACCGGCGCAGATCGGAGATGCGCACGCCCGAACCCTATGGGCGCACCGGCTGTCGGTCCCGCGCACCGTGGCGGACGCGACAGGATGTCCGGACGTCGACAGAGGAGGACGAGCCATGACTGACGCGGGTGGGCACGACATGCCTGGGATGGACCACGGCGGGCTCCCTCCGGGCCTCGCCGTCTCCGCCGGCGGGTACACACTGGACCCAGCGACGACCGTTCTCCCCGCCGGTGAGACGTCCTCCTTCAGCTTCCGGATCCTCGACGCCGAGGGGCACCCGGTCCGCCGCTACGTGCAGGTGCACGAGCGCGAGCTGCACCTCATCGTGGTCCGCCGGGACCTTACGGGCTATCAGCACGTGCACCCGACCCTCGCGGCTGACGGCACCTGGAGCCTGCCCCTGCGGCTGCCCGACGCCGGGGTCTTCAAGGCCTTCGCCGGGTTCGAACCAGCGGGCGGCCCGATGCCGATGCCGATGACGCTGGCCGTCGACCTCTCCGCCGCGGGCGACTTCCAACCCGCGCCCCTGCCCGCGCCGACCCCCACGACGTCGGTCGACGGCTTCACCGTTGCCATGGCGGGCACGCTCGCCGCGGGACGGGCGTCCGACCTGACCTTCACCTTCACCAGGGTCGGGGAGCCGGTGACCGACCTCCATTCCTACCTCGGCGCCTACGGTCATCTGGTCGCGCTCCGGGTCGGGGACCTCGCCTACCTCCACGTGCATCCCGAGGGGGTGCCCGGTGACGGCCAGACCACGGCCGGCCCAAGGGTGGGCTTCCAGGTCGAGGTGCCCTCCGCCGGCACCTACCGTCTGTTCCTCGATTTCCAGCACGCCGGCGTTGTCCGGACGGCCGAGTTCACCACGACGGCAGCGCGGGAGGGTCCCCACCACTGAGCGGTGGACCACGCTGGTGGGGCGTGGTGGGCGCTGAGGGACTCGAACCCCCGACCGCCGCCTTGTAAGGGCGGTGCTCTTGCCAGCTGAGCTAAGCGCCCGGCGCTCTCCCGACGAGGCTACCGGCCGTCCTCGACCGGGGCCGACGGCAACGGGCCGCTGGAGCCGGGAGGGCGTACCCGGCCGAGCTCGACCAGGGTGCTGGCGGCCTCGGTCCCGAGCCTCGGCAGGTTCCCGGGCGCGAACCAGCCCACGTCGACGATCTCGGCCGACTGGGGCTCGGGGTCGGCCGCACCGTCGGGCAGGCGAGCGGTGTAGATCACGTCGACCCGCCGGACCGGCGCGTCGACGACCACGTGGGGGTTGTCGTCGAGGTCCATGGTCAGGCCGATCTCCTCGCGCATCTCGCGAGCGGCGGCGTCGACCGGAGCCTCGCCCCGCTTGAGCAGCCCGCCGGGGAAACCCCACCCCTTCCGGTAGGAGTGGCGCACGAGGAGCAGCGCACCGTCGGCCCGGTTCACCACGCAGACGGCGCCAACCTGGAACAACGGCGTCAGCATGCGCACCGACGTCCGGCGCAGGGGCGCCGGCAGCCTGCCGTAGATCCGCAGCAGGTGGGAACGCAGGCTCATGCGTACCGCCTTCTGGCCTCCAGGGCCTGAGCCAGCAGCTCGGGGGTGGCGGCGGCCACCGGCGCCCGACGGTCGCCGGGGTCCCGGGTGACGAGGTCGAGGCCGTTGGCGTCCACCATCGGGGCGCCGGCCTCCACGCAGACGAGCATCGCGCCGAGGTAGTCCCACGGCCCGTGGTTGCCCGTGCCGCAGTCGACGTAGGCATCGAGGTGGCCGCAGGCGACCGAGCACAGGTCGAGGGCCACCGCCCCCAACGCCCGCACCTGGCGCCAACCGAGCGGCTGGCGCGGGGAGCTGGTGATGGCGACCAGTGCGCTCGACAGCTCGTCGCACCGGGTCGGGCCCGCCGGGGCACCGTTGCGCCGCGCTCCCCCGCCCCGGTGGGCGGCGAAGTGCTCGCCCGTCGCCTGGTTGACCACGACGGCGGCGAGCGGCCCGTCGGCATCCAGGGCACACAGGCTGGTGGCGAACCAGGGCAGCCCTCGCGACGCGTTGGTCGACCCGTCGACGGGATCGACGACCACGAGGAGGTCACGTCCGGCGTGGGTGAGGCCGCTCTCCTCGCTGAGCACGCCCATGCCCGCCCCGACCAGCACGTCGATGGCGGCGGCGTCGGCCACCAGGTCGCTCCTGTACTGGCCGGCGCGGGTGCCGGCGGGACCCCAGTCGTCGAGGTCGTCGAGGGCTCCGCGCACGGCCACGACGGCGGCGTTCAGCACCTCGAGCACCTCGGCGGCGTCCATCGGCTGACCCTAATGGGAGTCCGACCGGCCGCCTACCGAGCTTCCGGGTCGCCCTGCTCCGTGTCTCCGAGTCGCCCTGCTCCGTGTCTCCGAGTCGCCCTGCTCCGTGCCGGCGGCGGATTCCGCGCCGGGCCTGGCCTACGCTCCACCCGTTCCCTTTCCAGGAGGTTCCGGTGGCCGCCATCGACGTGGCCGGCTACGTGGCCGAGCTCAAAGATCACGCCGTCGACCACGGCTTCCACGTCCACGACGAGCGGCACTTCGTGGAGACGTACTCGTTACGGCAGGTGTGGGAGGTCGACCTGCACCCCGAGGAGGGCTGCGGCGGCCCCCTCGACCTGCACCTCGCTCTCGAGGTGGAGCCGCGTGTGCTGCTCGCCTTCGAGGACGTGGTCGCCGACCTGCCCGAGGACGACGAACCGACCGACAACTTCCACTTCCCGCTGATCTTCACCTGGGCGCTCCCTCCACTGCCCACCGGCCCCGACCTCCTCCTGCTGGCCACCGAGCTGGCCGGGGTGGGAGGGCCGGAGCTGCCCCTCGAGGTCTCGGCCATCGACTCGTTCGGCTCGGTGACCGACGCTCCCGAGCGCAGCCTCACCGTGGTCGCCCGCCAGCAGGTGTCGCTGGCCCGCGTGCTGGCCGGAGAGGAGCTGCTCTGCGACGTGCTCGACCGGTGCCTGGCCGTGAGCCGCTTCGTGCTCGCCCAGGCCACGGGCTGGGGCGTCTGAAACTCCTTGACGCCGGAGACCTTCCGCCGTATCTTGAGATCGAGCCCCGAGGGGGAAGACCGAAGAGCGACCCGAAAGGGACGCTCGGAGGAAACTTCCTTGGGGCTCGTTCGCGTCCGTGGGCGCCCTGCCGGCCCGCGGTAGCGTTCGTTCCGAAGCCATGCCCGGATGGCGGAACGGTAGACGCGGAGGACTCAAAATCCTTTGTCCGAAAGGGCGTGCGGGTTCGAATCCCGCTCCGGGCACGACCTTTTCGTCGTAAACATGCTGGTCAGAGCGTTTTGGCCCTGCGTGGAAAGCGTCGAAGTGCTCGCCGTGGTCACGGATTGGTCACACCAGCGCGCAAAAGCGTCTCTCAGCGCACTCGCGAGCGATGGTTCGCGCGGGCCCGCTGGTCGTCACATGGGGTCCCAGTTGTAGGGGCCCTGGGGCCACGAGTGGCTCAAGCTGTGCGCTCAGGATGCCGATACATGTCGTGGAGGGGATTCAGCACCTTCGTCCCAGGCCCGTCCCGGTCGGTATCGGGCTCCGAGGAGGAGCCCGTCTCCAGGAGGCGAAGAGGCCGAGGGCGCCCGATGCACGCCGTCCCCGGGACCGAGGTCCCGGACAATGATGCCGGCGGAGGCCACGATGGCGGCCCACTCGTCGCCGTTGTCGGTGAAGATGCAGTGGTAGGGGAGCTGGCCGCCTTCGACCAGCCGGCCGCCGACGGGGCGCAGCGCGGGGTCGAGCCATGCGGCGTCGGCCGCCAGCCGGGCGTCGTGGGCCCAGGCCGTGCCGGCCAGGGCGGCTTCGGCCACGACCACGTCGAGGCCGGACACGGGAAGGGCCTCACGGTGGCCGAGCGAGCGCAGCGCGTGCCGGTCGCGACTCCAGGCCACGCCCGTGCAGGCCGCCGCCGTGCCGTAAAACTCGACCGAGGAGCGCAGGACGGTCACGTTGTCGGCATCGTTGCCGACCAGGATGGCCGCCGCCGGGTCGGGCAGGAACTCGATGGCCGACTCGTCGACGACCAAGGGTGAGGGCTGGGTGGCGACGGGCGGTCTCGAGGAGGCCTTCACGGTCCAGAGTGACGCCCGACGAAGCATCTGGGGGTTGGAGATGACGACCAGCTCGAAGCACTCGAGCGCCTCGTCGACCTGCTCGACTGACGGCACCTGCTCGCCCGGGGAACACCTCGAGAGCACCTCACCCCATGCGGGGAGGGGGACGGCCACCGGATGTCGGGCACCATTCGGCCCAGCTCTCAGAGGTACTCCGACGGGCCGCGGCCGGCGATGAGCTCGGTCGGGTCCACGCCCAGCACGCGGGCGTACGC
>JBPCJV010000172.1:0-7056 GCA_051004925.1 Acidimicrobiales bacterium
GGTCACGCCTCCCCCCCGGGGCCGCATCGACGAGTCGATGGAGGCGCTCATCCACCACTTCAAGATCTTCACCGAGGGGTTCCGGGTGCCGGAGGGCGAGGTCTACGTGGCCGTCGAGTCGCCCCGCGGCGAGCTGGGTTGCTACATCGTGTCCGACGGCAGCGCCAAGCCCTACCGCCTGCACGTCCGTGGCCCGTCGTTCGTGAACCTGCAGTGCCTGCCCCACATGATCCGGGGCGGCCTGATCGCCGACGCCGTCGCCGTCATCTCCACCGTCGACCCCATCATGGGCGAGGTCGACCGGTGAGAACGGGCGGGCCATGCCCCGGCTGACACCGGAGAACCTGCGGCGGGCCAAGGAGCTCATGGGCCTGTACCCCGAGCCCCGCTCGGCCCTGCTGCCGATGCTGCACGTGGCCCAGGAGCAGGACGGGTGGCTCACCCCCGAGGTCATCGAGCACGTGGCCGAGCTGGTCGGCCTCTCGCCCGCCGAGGTCTACGGCACGGCCAGCTTCTACGACATGTTCTTCACCCACCCGGTGGGGCGCTACCTGGTGTCGGTCTGCACCAACCTGGCCTGCCTGATCAACGGCGCCTACGACCTGTTGCACCACGCCGAGGAGCGCCTGGGCGTAGCCTCGGGCTCCACCACCGACGACGGCGAGTTCACCCTCGAGGAGGTGGAGTGCATCGCCCTGTGCGGCGCCGCCCCCTGCCTCGCCGTGAACTGGCGCTTCTTCGGCGACGTCACCACCTCCGACTTCGACCGTCTGGTCGACGACCTGCGCACCGGACGCCTCGCCGACCGCGTGCCCCCGCACGGGACCCTCTGCCGGGTGCGCCGCAACGTCCCCGCCGAGGGGTCCCCGGACGCGAGGCGCGGTCGGGCGTCGGACGACAGCGGCGCTGTGCCACCGGGCGACTCCGTCGCCGTGCCGCCGGGGCTGTCCCTTGTGCCCGACGCCGTGGTGGAGGGAGGCCCGGGCGAGCCCCAGCCCGCCCACCGCAGGTCCACCGCCGGCGCAGTGGACCAGGCCCGGGCCATCCGCGTGGCCGGCCAGGGCACGTCCGAGCGCGACGCCGACTCCCAAAAGGGCACTGGGCCCGAGCGGCCCTCTGAGCGGAGTGACGACACGGGAGAAAAGAAGTGATCACCGACGCCCCCGCCATCGTCACCCGCCGCCACGGTCTGCCGGAGTCGTGGAGCCTGGCCACCTACCTGCGCAACGACGGCTACCAGGGCTTGCGCAAGGCCCTGGCCAAGGACCCCTCCGAGATCGCCGAGGAGGTGCTGGCCGCCAAGATCCTCGGACGCGGCGGCGCCGGCTTCGAGGCGGGCAAGAAGTGGTCGATGTTGGCCAAGGCCCGTCCCGCCTACCTGGTCGTCAACGGCGACGAGAGCGAACCGTGCACGTTCAAGGACCACATGCTTCTCGAGAACGACCCGCACCAGATCATCGAGGGCACGCTGATCTGCGCCTACGCTGTGGGGGCGGCCCAGGCGTTCATCTACGTCAGGGGTGAGTTCGCCCTCGGCATCGAGCGCCTCCAGTCGGCCCTGAACGAGGCCTACGCCCACGGTGCGGTGGGACGCAACATCTTCGGCTCCGACTTCTCCATCGACATCGTCGTGCACCCCGGCGCGGGCGCCTACATCTGCGGCGAGGAGACGGCCCTGCTCGAGAGCCTCGAGGGCAAGCGGGGCTACCCCCGGGACAAGCCCCCGTACTTCCCGGCCGCCGTCGGCCTCTACGCCAAGCCGACGATCGTCAACAACGTGGAGACGCTGTCCAACCTCCCCTGGATCGTCCTCAACGGCGGGGAGGCCTTCGCCGCCCTCGGCGAGGGCCGCTCCACGGGGACCCGGTTGTTCTCGCTGTCCGGTCACGTCAGGCGCCCGGCCAACTACGAGATCGAGATGGCCAAGACCACCTTCCACGACCTCATCTACGACCCCCGCCTCGGCGGCGGCATCCGCGACGACCGGGAGCTCAAGGCCTTCGTGCCCGGCGGGGTGTCGGCGCCGTGGTTCGGGCCCGACCAGGTCGAGATGGCCCTCGACCAGGACGCGGTGGCCAAGGCGGGTTCGATGCTCGGGTCGGGTTCGGTCGTGGTGATGGACGACACCACGTGCATGGTGCGCGCCGCTTGGCGGATCACCCGCTTCTTCCACAAGGAGTCGTGCGGCCAGTGCACTCCCTGTCGCGAGGGCAGCGGCTGGCTCGACAAGATCATGAACCGCATCGAACTGGGGGCGGGACGGCGCGCCGACCTCGACCTGCTGCTCGACGTGTGCGACAACATCGCCCCGGGCCTCTCGTGGCCTCCGCAGAAGACCACGATCTGCGTTCTCGGCCCGTCGATCCCGTCCTCGATAACCTCCGCCATCAAGATGTTCCGTGACGAGTTCCTGGCCCACATCGAAGAGGGACGCTGCCCGTTCGGCCCGGTCGTGGGCCGGTCGGTCCCCGCCGCCGCGGTGAGGGAGTGACCCGGTGACCCAGCAGGCGGAGGATCAGGACACCACCGTCAACATCGTCATCGACGGCCGGGCGGTCGAGGCCCGCAAGGGCGAGATGGTGATCGCCGCGGCCGAGCGGGCCGGCGTCTACATCCCCCGCTTCTGCTGGCACCCCCGCATGAAGCCCGTGGGCATGTGCCGCATGTGCCTGGTGGAGGTGAAGGGGCCCCGGGGCTTCGCCCTGATGCCGTCCTGCTACGTGCCCGTCGCCCCGGACCAGGAGGTGGTCACCAACTCCGACAAGGTCAAGAAGGCCCAGGAAGGCGTCCTCGAGTTCCTCCTCATCAACCACCCGCTTGACTGCCCGGTGTGCGACCGCGGCGGCGAGTGCCCGCTCCAGGACCAGACGTACGCCTTCGGCCCGGGCGAGAGCCGGTTCGTCGAGGAGAAGCGCCACTGGGCCAAGCCCATTCCGGTCAACCCTCTTGTGGCTCTCGACCGGGAGCGCTGCATCCAGTGCGCCCGCTGCACCCGTTTCGCCGACGAGATCGCCGGTGACCCGTTCATCGACTTCATCGGGCGGTCCGACACGACCGAAGTGAACATCTTCGCCGACCAGCCCTTCGACTCGAACTTCAGCGCCAACATCGTGCAGATCTGCCCGGTGGGGGCGCTCACGGCCACGCCCTACCGCTTCAAGGCCCGGCCCTGGGACCTCGAGGTCGTGGAGTCGACCTGCACCGCTTGTGCCGTCGGCTGCCGGGTGGCCGTACAGTCGTCGCAGGACCGCATCATCCGCAACCTGGGCGTCGACAGCGATCCCGTCAACCAGGGATGGCTGTGCGACAAGGGCCGCTTCGGCTACGAGGCGGCCAACCACGAGGCCCGCCTCACCAGGCCGCTCGTGCGCCGGGGCGAGGAGCTGGTGGAGGCCGGCTGGAACGAGGCGCTACGGGTCGCGGCCGACGGCCTGCGCCGGGTGCGCGACGACAAAGGCCCCCAGTCCATCGCCGTGCTCGGCGGAGCCCGCCTGCCCAATGAGGACGCGTACGCCTGGGCCAAGCTGGCCAAGAGCGTGATCGGCACCGACAACGTCGACTGCCAGACGGCAGACGGCCTGCCCGCCGAGGCCGTGCTGGGGCTGCCGAGGGCCACCATCGACGACGCCTGCCGGGCCTCGGCCGTGATCCTGCTGGCGCCGGACGTGAAAGAGGAGCTCCCCGTCCTCTACCTGCGCCTGCGCCAGGCCGCCCTCGACGGGCACACGGCGATAATCGAGGTCGCGCCCCGCGCCAGCGGCCTGAGCCGCTATTCGGCGTGGACGCTCCTGCACCAGCCGGGCGAGGCCGCCGCCGTCGTGCGGGCCCTCGTCGACGCCTCGCGCGCCCAGGGCCCGAACGGTTCCGGTTCCGGCGAGGGATCCGTCGGCGGGGTCTCCCGTGCCGACCTCGACGGTGCCGCCGCCGCACTGGGCCGGGGGCCGGTTGTGGTCGTTCTCGGTCGCCCCTCCCTGGCGGAGACGGCGGCGGCGACGACCGAAGCCGCCTCGGTTCTCGCCGAGCTCGACGACGTGACCTTCCTCCCCGCCCTCCGCCGGGGCAACGTGCACGGCGCCCTCGACATGGGCCTGGCCCCCGGGGTGCTCCCCGGCCGCGTCTCCCTGCACTCGGGCCGGCCGTGGTTCGGCGCGACGTGGGGCGACCTTCCCGAGGCCCGGGGTCTGGATGCTCTCGGCATCATGGCCGCGGCGTCGAACAACCGTGTCCAGGCGATGGTGCTGCTGGGCGCCGACCCGGTGTCGGATTTCCCCGACCGCACCCTGGCCCGGCGGGCCATGGCCGGCGTGGGCTTCACCGTGGTGGTCGACCTCTTCCTCACCGACGCCGCCCTGCACGCCGACGTGGTGCTGCCTGCGGCGGCCTGGGGTGAGCGCCCGGGGACGACCACGAACCAGGAGGGGCGGATCACCCGGCTGGGACAGAAGGTCACCGCGCCGGGCACGGCCCGGCCCGACTGGATGATCGCCGTCGGGCTGGCCGACCGCATGGGGTCCAACCTCGGCTTCGACACCCTCGACGGGATCGCCGCAGAGATCGCCGCCGTGGCCCCGTCGCACCTCGGCCTCACCCCCGACCTCCTGGCCCGCGCCGGCTCACGCGACGGCATGCTCGTCCCCCTCGCCGACCACTCGTCCGAAAACGGCGACAGGGATGCGGCCCGACCCACCGAGGGGATAGAGGTGAGCGCCGCCCGTCGCGAGGGCGACACCCTGCAGGCCCGATCGGAACCGCCGGGGGGGCCCGAGTCGCTCGAGCCCGGCGCACCGGGTGTGAGCCAGCCCACCGCCCCGACCAGCGGAGCAGGTGTCGAGCCCCCGCCCCTGCTCGTGTTCGGCGGCGCCGAGCCGGCACCGGGTCTCCGTCCGCTCGACGCCTACTCGCTGCGCCTCGTCACCAGCCGCACCCTCTACGACGGCGGCGTCACCGTGCAGCGGTCACCGTCGCTGGCCCCGCTCGCTCCGGGCACCCGCTTCCGCGCCAACCCCCACGACCTGTCCCGCCTCGGCATCCGCCCTGGCGACCTGGTGCGGGTCACGTCGGCCCGGGCGTCGCTGGTGCTCGAAGCCGTCTCCGATCCCGGGGTCCCCCGCAGTTCGGCGGTGGTCGACTTCAACCAACCCGACGAGGGCGCCGGCGACCTGATCGACGCCTCCCAGGCGGTCACCGAGGTGCGGGTGGAGACGGCCACCCGCAACCGGGGCTCCTGATGGGCGACCCCCTCTACGCCGACGGCATCGACCTGACGGTCCTGCTCATCGTGGCCGGGAAGGTGCTGCTGACCTTCGTCTTCCTGCTGGTGGCCGTGCTGATGATGGTGTGGTTCGAGCGCAAGGTCATCTCCGACATGCAGAGCCGCATCGGCCCCGACCGGGCCGGGCCGTGGGGCATCCTGCAGACCCTCGCCGACGGCACCAAGCTCTTCTTCAAAGAGGACCTCCTCCCGGAGAAGGCCGACAAGCGGATCTTCCACCTTGCGCCCTACCTGTCCGCGGTTCCCGCCTTCGCCGCCTTCGCCGTCGTCCCGATCGGCGGCACCGTCACCATCGCCGGCCACGAGACCTACCTCCAGCTGGCCGATCCGCCGATCGGGGTGCTGTTCCTGCTGGCCATGTCGTCGATCGCCGTGTACGGCGTGATGCTGGCCGGGTGGTCGTCGGGGTCGAAGTACCCGCTGCTGGGCTCGGTACGGGCGTCGGCCCAGATGGTGTCGTACGAGGCGGCCATGAGCCTGTCGGTCGCCGCCGTCGTGCTGGCCGCCGCCTCCCTGTCCACCCACGACATCGTGGTGTCGCAGTCCACCTGGAACTGGAACCTGTGGGCGCTGGGTGGCGTGCCCTTCGCCATCTACCTCATCGCGGCCACGGCCGAGACCAACCGCCCGCCGTTCGACCTGGTCGAGGCCGAGCAGGAGCTCGTGGGCGGATTCCACACCGAGTACTCGGGCATCCGCTTCGCCCTGTTCTTCCTGGCCGAGTTCATGAACACCATCACCGTGTCGGCCATCGCCGTCACGCTGTTCTTCGGCGGGCCCAGCGGACCGGAGATCTCGTTCCTCCCCTGGCTGTGGCCCATCGTGTGGTTCTTCGCCAAGCTGCTCTGCTTCCTGTTTGTCTACGTGTGGCTGCGGGCGACGCTTCCCCGGTTCCGCTACGACCAGCTCATGGACCTGGGCTGGAAGCGCCTCATTCCCCTCTCGCTGTTCTGGCTCCTCCTGATCGCCGCCCTGCGGGTGGGCAACGACGAGGGCTGGAACACGGTGGTCGTGGCCGCCGTCGCCCTGGCCGTGGGAACGGTGGCCTACGCCACCCTCAACGCCGCCCTGCGCGTCGGCCAGGCCGAGACCGACGCCGAGGCCTTCGAGACGGGCATTACCGGGCCTGCCGGCCCGGGCGGCGAAGCTGACCAGGAGGCAGTGACCGCGACCGAGAGTGTCCGGGAGGTGAACGCCTGATGGGCTACCTCGACGGGTTCAAGGTCACCTTCAAGACGATGTTCCGGCCCCGGGTGACCAACCGCTACCCCGACGTCAAGCGGCCCAAGCCCCTGCGGTTCCACGGGCGCCACGTGCTCAACCGCTACGAGGACGGGATGGAGAAGTGCATCGGCTGCGAGCTGTGCGCAGGCGTGTGCCCGGCCCGGTGCATCTACGTGCGGGGCGCCGACAACCCAACCGAAGAACCAGTCTCGCCCGGCGAGCGATAAGGGTTCGTCTACGAGATCAATTACCTGCGCTGTATCCACTGCGACCTCTGCGTGGAGGCCTGCCCCACCGAGGCCATCACCGAGTCGAAGCTCTTCGAGTTCTCCTTCACCAACCGGAACGACGCCATCTACACGCGCGAGGAGCTGCTCGTCGACGACGACGGCATGCCCAAGAAGCTGCCGTGGGAGGACTGGCGGCCCGGCGACGAGCAGCACACCTCGGCATGGGTGCGGGCCACGGCCCCGTCGGGTGCGGCCGCGTACGAAGGAACGGTGGCGTGGTCGGGCGAGGTCGGGTTCGGAGTGCGTCCCACCGAGAAAGGACAGAGCGAC
>JBPCJV010000173.1:0-4766 GCA_051004925.1 Acidimicrobiales bacterium
GACCTGCACCGCGTCGTGCGGGTGGGCCAGGCGTGGACCACCTTCCGGGGTTCCCGGCTGAAGGTCCACCGCACCCGCCTCGTCGACTCGGCGGACTCACCCGCGCCAGGCGTGCTCGACCCGCACACGCTCGTCGTCGGTGCCGGCGGCGGCGGCCTGCAGCTGGTGGAGGTGCAGCCCGAAAACCGTCCTGTCCAGAGCGCGGGGGCGTGGCGCAACGGCGCCCGCCTCGCGCCCGACGAGCGGCTGGGGGACTGAGTGAAGGCCAAGGTGCTCACGGTGTCCGACGGCGTCATTGCCGGCACGCGGGAGGACCGGGCCGGGGCCGCCCTGGCCAACCGCCTCGTCGATGCCGGGTGGGAGATCGTCGACCACCTTGTCGTCGCCGACGGCGACGACAGCGTCGCCCGGGCCCTGAGGAAGCTGGCCGAGGGCTTCTCGGGCGTGATCGTGACCACCGGCGGAACCGGCTTCGGACCGCGCGACCTGACGCCCGAGGGCACCCGCGCCGTCGTCGAGCGGGAGGCGCCGGGGCTGGCCGAGGCCATGCGCCTGGCCAACCCGGCCAAGGGACGGCTGTCGCGGGGCGTGGCCGGCACGCTCGGCCTGACGGTCGTGCTCAACACCCCTGGGTCGACGGCGGGTGCCGTGGAATGCCTCGACGCCGTGCTCGACGTCCTGCCCCACGCCGTCGAGCTCCTGGCCGACCGGCCGACCGAGCACCCGGCATGACCGGCACGGCCGACGAGGAGGCCATGCGCCGGGCCGTCGCCCTCGCCGCGGAGGTCCGCGCCACGACATCGCCCAACCCCTGGGTGGGCTGCATCGTCGAGCCCGGCGGGTTCGTCGGCGCCACCCGCCCTCCCGGCGGGCCCCACGCCGAAGCCGTCGCCCTGGCCGCCGCTGGCGAGGCGGCACGCGGGGCGACCCTGTTCACCACCCTCGAGCCCTGCGTCCACCACGGCCGCACGCCTCCGTGCGTCGACGCCATCGTGGCCGCCGGCGTGCAGCGGGTGGTCGTCGGCGTGATCGACCCCGACCCCCAGGTGGCGGGCGCCGGGGTACGGGCGTTGCTGGCCGCCGGGATCCAGGTCGACACCGGGGTCGGCGACGGCGAGGTGGCTGCCCAGCTCGCCCCCTACCCCAAGCACCGCAGCACGGGCCGGCCCTGGGTGGTGCTGAAGATGGCGGCCACCCTCGACGGCCGCACCGCGGCGGCCGACGGCTCCAGCCGGTGGATCACCGGCCCCGAGGCCAGGGCCGACGCCCATCGCCTGCGGGCCGAGAGCGACGCCGTGCTCGTCGGCGCCGGTACGGTTCGGGCCGACGACCCCGCCCTCACCGTGCGCGGGCCCGGGGACGACCTGCCACCCCGCTCAGAGGGCCGCTCGGGCCCATCCGAGGGTCGCCAGCCACTGCGCGTCGTGCTCGGTTCCGCCCCGCCCGGAGCCCGGGTGCAGCCGGCCGTCGAGATGGGGGGCAACCCGGGCGACGTGCTCGACCAGCTCGGCGCCCGCGGCGTGCTCCAGGTGCTGGTGGAAGGCGGGGCGTCGGTCGCCGGCGCGTTCCACCGTGCCGGCCTGGTCGACCGCTACGTCTTCTACCTGGCCCCCGCCCTCCTCGGGGGCGACGACGGCCGGCCCGTGCTCGCCGGCCCCGGCGCAGCCACCATGGCCGACGCCTGGCGGGGCCGCATCGTCTCCGTCCGCAACCTGGGCGCCGACCTCCGCGTCGAGCTGGAAGCGAGGTAGGCATGTTCACGGGGATCGTGGAGGAGTTGGGCGAGCTGCGCTCCCGCGACGGTGGCCGGTTCACGTTCGGCGCGTCGACCGTGCTCGACGACGCCGTGTTGGGCGCCTCGATCTCGGTCAACGGCTGCTGCCTGACGGTCGCCGACCTCGGAGGGGGATGGTGGGCGGCCGACGTGGTGGCCGAGACACTGGCGCGCACCACGCTCGGCGACCTCTCACCCGGCGACCCCGTGAACCTCGAACGGCCGGTGCGTCTGGCCGACCGTCTCGGCGGCCACCTGGTTCAGGGTCACGTGGATGCCGTGGGCGAGGTCGTCGCCCCCGCCCCCGACCTGGTCGTGCGTCTCCCTGCCGCCCTGCGCCGCTATCTGGTGGACAAGGGTTCGATCGCCGTCGACGGGTGCAGCCTCACCGTCGCCGCCGCCGGCGACGACACGTTCACGGCGGCCATCGTCCCCCACACGGCCGCGGTCACTACGCTGGGACGGAGACGACCCGGTGACCGGGTCAACCTCGAGGTCGACGTGGTCGCCAAGTACGTCGAGAACCTCGTCACCGGGAGCTGACCAGCAATGCCGACGTTCGCCGCCATCCCCGACGCCATCGCCGCATTCGGGCGCGGGGAGATCGTGGTCGTGGTCGACGACGCCAACCGCGAGAACGAGGGCGACCTCATCATGGCGGCGGAGTTCGCCACGCCCGACAAGATCGCCTTCTTCCTGAACCACACGTCGGGGGTCATCTGCGCCCCCCTCACCGGCGAGCGCCTCGACGCCCTCGAACTGCCCCCGATGGTCGTCGACAACACCGAGTCGAACCGCACCGCCTTCACCGTGTCGGTCGACGCCCGGGTGGGCACGTCCACCGGCATCTCCGCGGCCGACCGGGCGGCCACCATCGCCGCCCTCATCGACCCGGCCACCCGTCCCGCCGACCTCGTCCGCCCCGGACACATGTACCCCCTCCGGTACCGCGAGGGCGGGGTGCTCAAGCGCGGCGGCCACACCGAGGCGGCCGTCGACCTGGCCCGCCTGGCCGGGCTCACGCCCGCCGGCGTGCTGTGCGAGGTGGTCACCGAGGACAAGACGTCCATGGCCCGCCTGCCCGAGCTGACACGCTTCAGCCAGGAGCACGGCCTGCTGCTCATCTCCATCGCCGACCTCATCCACTACCGACGCCAGTCCGAGAAGCTGATCGAGCGCGTGGCCGAGGCCCGCATCCCCACCGAGTGGGGCGACTTCACCTGTTACGTCTACGAGTCACTGCTCGACGGCGACCGCCACCTGGCCCTGGTGCGCGGCGCCGTGCAAGGCGAGAGCGACGTGCTGGTGCGGGTGCACTCCGAGTGCCTCACCGGCGACGTGTTCGGCTCGTTGCGCTGCGACTGCGGGTTGCAGTTGGGCGCGGCCATCGAGATGATCGCCAAGGCCGGCCTCGGCGTGGTCGTCTACCTGCGGGGCCACGAAGGTCGCGGCATCGGCATCGCCCACAAGCTGCGGGCGTACACACTCCAGGACCAGGGAGCCGACACCATCGACGCCAACCTGGCCCTCGGCCTTCCGGTCGACAACCGGGAGTACGGCATCGGCGCCCAGATCCTCGTCGATCTGGGCATCACCACCATGCGCCTGCTCACCAACAACCCGGCCAAGTACGGCGGCCTGGAGGGGTACGGGCTGGAGATCGTCGAGCGCCTGGGGCTCCAGTCCCAGCCCAACCCCGAGAACATCGCCTACCTGCGCACCAAGCAACGCCGGCTCGGACACCTTTTGGAGGGCCTCGAATGATCACGTACACGGGACATCTACGCGGCGACGGCATGCGGGTGGCCGTAGTCGCCAGCCGCTTCAACGACCTGATCACCGAGCGCCTGGCGGAAGGCGCCCACGACGCCCTCGTGCGCCACGGCGTGGACGAGTCGTCGATCACCCTGGTGTGGACCCCGGGTGCCTTCGAGCTGCCCCTGGTGGCCCGGCGCCTGGCCGAGTCGGGCGACCACGACGCGGTGGTCTGTGTGGGCGCGGTCATCCGCGGCGCCACCGACCACTACACCCACGTGGCCACCCAGTGCGCGGCGGGGATCCAGCGGGTCACCCTCGATACCGGCGTACCCGTCGTGTTCGGCGTGCTCACCACCGACACCACCGAGGCCGCCCTCGACCGGGCCGGGGGCAAGCTGGGCAACAAGGGGTTCGAGGCCGCCACCACGGCCGTCGAGATGGTCGATCTCCTCCGTCAGCTCCCCAAGAGCGCCGGCCCGGTGTAGGCCTTGCTCCGTCTCGTCCTGCCCAAGGGCTCACTGGAGCGGGCGACCATGTCGCTGTTCGAACACGCCGACCTCAGCGTGTGGCGCGGGTCCGACGTCGACTACCGGGGCTCGATCGACGACCCCCGGGTCGACGAGGTGCGCATCCTGCGGCCCCAGGAGATCCCCCACTACGTGGCCGAGGGCCTGTTCGACCTCGGGATCACCGGCCGCGACTGGATCGAGGAGACCGGGCGGGAGGTGATCTCGCTCGGGCAGCTGCACTACTCGAAGGCCACGGCCCGGCCCGTGCGGGTGGTGCTGGCGGTGAGCGGTGACTCGACGGTGGAACGGGTGGAGGACCTGCCCTCGGGCCTGCGGGTCTCCACGGAGTACCCCGAGCTCACCCGGCGGTACTTCGAGAAGCACGGGGTCAGCGCCGACATCCGTCTCTCATACGGCGCCACCGAGGCCAAAGTGCCGGAGATCGCCGACGCCGTGGTGGAGATCACCGAGACCGGCAGGGCCCTGCGCGCCGCCGGCCTCCGCATCCTCGACACCATGCTGGTCAGCTTCACCGAGCTCATCGCCAACCCCGCGGCCTACGACGACCCGGCCAAGCGCCACGCCATGGGCCAGCTCCACACGTTGCTCCAGGGCACCCTCGAGGCCCGGGGCAAGGTGCTGGTGAAGCTCAACGTCGGACGAGGCGACCTTGACGAGGTGATCGAGCTGCTGCCGTCGATGAAGGCGCCGACGGTGTCGGAACT
>JBPCJV010000174.1:0-5144 GCA_051004925.1 Acidimicrobiales bacterium
CCAATAGGGGTGAGGCGCGCGCGGGGCTGAAGACGCGCGGCATGGGCGACGACGAGCGGGCTCGTGTCACCCTCCGCGTGGGGAAGGCTGGGCCCGGCCTGCTCGCCCTCGACCGGCGCGACCGGGGCGACTTCCTGCGCCACTTCTACCGGCGCTACGAAGGCGCTCCCGCCGAGCGTCTGCGGGAGGACGCCTGGGAGCTGTTCAGCAGCCTCCTGCTGACCAAGTCGTTTCCCGCGGGAATCCGCCGGGTGCGTGAGCACCGGGCGGCCGGGCACCGGACGGTGCTGATCACCGGCGCCCTCGACTTCGTGGTGGAGCCCCTGCGACCCCTGTTCGACGACGTGGTGTGCGCCCGCCTGGGCGAGCGCGACGGTCGCCTCACCGGCGAGCTAGAGACGGTGCCGCCCACGGGCGAGGCGCGGGCTCTCGTGCTCGCTGAGTACGCCCACGCCGAGGGCCTGAAGCTGAGCGAGTCGTCGGCCTACGCCGACTCCACCAGCGACCTGCCGATGTTGGAAGCGGTGGGCCACCCAGTGGCCGTCAACGCCGAGCCGAAGCTGGCCGCCATCGCCCGCAAGCGGGGCTGGCACGTGGAGCAGTGGACCAAGGCCACGGGAGTGGCCAGGCCGCTCCTGCCCCTGTCGCCCCGGCCCCACACCCCCTCGAACCTGTCGCGCCCATCACCCATTGACGTCGTTTCCCGCGACAGGAACGGGGTGGGGCGGTGAAGGCCCTGGTGTTCGAGCGGTCCACGCCGCGGTACGCGGCGGCCCGCCTGGCGGCCAGCTTCGCCCCCGGGCTGGGCGCACGGGTCGGGCCCCTGGCGCTCTCCGACGTCGACGAACCCGTGCTGCCGGGTCCCGGTTGGCACCGCGTGCGGCCGCGCCTGGCCGGCATCTGCGGTTCCGACCTGTCCACCGTCGACGGGAAGGCGTCCCCCTACTTCGAGCCGCTGGTCTCGTTCCCCTTCGTGCCCGGCCACGAGGTGGTGGGCGAGCTCGACGACGGGCGCCGGGTGGTGATCGAGCCCGTGCTCGGCTGCGCCGTCCGCGGTGTGGAGCCCCCGTGCGCGGCGTGTGCCGGCGGCCACATCGACCGGTGCGAGCGCCTGGCCTTCGGCCACCTGGCGCCGGGGATGCAGACGGGCTACTGCACCGAGACCGGCGGAGGGTGGTCGACCGCGCTCGTCGCCCACGAGACCCAGCTGCACCCGGTGCCCGACACCATGAGCGACGAGGCCGCGGTGATGGTCGAGCCGGCGGCGTGTGCGGTGCACGCCGCCGTCGGCACCGGCGCCGACGGCAACACCGTGCTCGTGCTGGGCGCGGGCACGCTCGGCCTGTGCACGGTGGCCTCGCTTCGGCGCTTCGCCAGCCCGGCCACGCTGCTGGTGGCCGCCCGCCACCCGGTGCAGCGATGCCTGGCCGGCGAGCTCGGCGCCGACCTGGTCGTGGGCTCGGAGGAGGTCAGGCGGGCGGTGCGGCGCACCACGTCGTCGCTGCGCGTGGGCAACGGCCTGACCGGGGGCGTCGACGTCGTGGTCGACTGTGTCGGCAGCCAGGCGTCGTTGGCCGAGGACCTGGCCGTCGTGCGCCCGGGGGGCACGATCGTGCTCCTGGGCATGCCTGCCGCCGTCCTCGTCGACCTGACCCCCCTGTGGCAGCGCCAGGTCACCCTGCGGGGGTCCTACGCCTACGGCACCGAAGATCCCGGCCCCACCGGCGGGGCAGCCACCCGCACGTTCGAGATGGCCTTCGACCTGGTGACGGCCGCCGCCCTCGAACGGCTGGTCTCCGCCACCTACCCCCTCGACCGCTACCGTGACGCCATCGACCACGCAGCCAACGCCGGCCGCCGCGATGCCGTGAAGGTGGCGTTCGACCTACGGAACGAGAAGAGACGATGAGCCCGAGCATCCCGAGCGAGCGCGCCCCCCGACGGACGCGCCCGGGCCTGGTGCTCGAAGTCGAACGCTCGACGCCGCCGATCCTGTTCCACGCCGGCGAAGGCTTCCACCTCGAGCGCCTGCCCGAGGGCTCGCGGATCGTGTACCCGGCCGAGCCGGTGGCCCCCCTCGACGACCCCGAGGGCGCCATCCGCCACGCCCTGGCCAACCCGGTGGGCGACCGCGAGCCCCTCTCCGCGCTCCTGCGGCCGGGCATGCGCCTCACCATCGCCTTCGACAACCAGGCCGTCCCCCTGCCGCCCATGCGTCGCCCCGACAACCGCCAGCGGGTCATCGAGGCCGTCCTCGACCTGGCCGCCGAGGCGGGCGTCGACGACGTGGTGCTCATCGCCGCCCACGGCCTGCACCGGCGCATGACCGAGCCCGAGCTGCGCCACATCGTGGGCGACCGGGTCTACGACGCCTTCGCCCCGCAGGGACGGCTCACCCAGCACGACGCCGAGGACCACGACAACCTCGAGCTCGTCGGCCGCACCGCCGAGGGCGAGCACGTGGAGATCAACAAGCGGGCGGCCACCTCCGACCTGCTGGTGTACGTCAACGTGAACCTGGTGGCCATGGACGGCGGCCACAAGAGCACCATGACGGGCCTGGCGTCGTACCGCAGCCTGCGGGCCCACCACAACGTCAACACCATGCAGCACAGCCGTTCGTTCATGGACCAGGACCACTCCGAGCTGCACCACTCGGCCTGGCGCATGGGCCGTCTCCTGGCCGACAACGTGAAGGTGTTCCAGATCGAGACCACCCTCAACACCGACACCTTCCCCAAGCAGTTCAACTTCCTCCAGAAGCGCGAGTGGGAATGGTCGGCGCGCGACCGGGCCGCATTCCTGGCCACGTCGAAGAGCCTCGAGCGTGTGCCTCCGCGCATCGCCCGGAGCATCTTCCACGGCGTCAAGTCGCCCCAGAAGATGACGGGCGTCACCGCCGGCGAGGTCGAGGCCGTCCACGCCGTCACGACGCAGAACGTCTACCGCCAGCACCTCGTTCCCGTCGAGGGCCAGGCCGACATCCTCACCATGGGCCTTCCCTACGTGGGGCCGTACAACGTGAACTCGGTGATGAACCCCCTGCTGGTGATGTGCGTCGGCCTCGGGTACTTCTTCAACCTCTACCGGGGCAAGCCGTTGGTGCGCCCGGGCGGCGTGGTGATCATCCACCACCCCACGCCGTGGGAGTTCCACCCCGTGCACCACCCGAGCTACATCGACTTCTTCGAGCAGGTCCTGCCCGAGACCACCGACCCGGCCGAGATCGAGAAGAAGTTCGAGCAGGACTTCGCCAACGACCCCTGGTACATCCACCTGTACCGCACCAGCTACGCCTACCACGGGGTCCACGCGTTCTACATGTGGTACTGGGGCGCGCACGCCCTACAGCACCTCAACGGCAACGTGATCATCGTGGGCGGCAACCCGAGGGCGGTGCGGCGCATGGGCTTCAAGCCCGCGTCCACGCTCCGCGACGCCCTGGAGATGGCCGAGGACGTGGTCGGCCGCAACCCGTCGATCACCCACATCCACAACCCGCCCATCCTCATGGCCGACGTCAAGTGAAGCTGAGGCTGCGGCCCGCCTTCCCGATCGGCCCGGCCACCTGGCCCTCGGGTATCGAGCGGGAACCCGAGCCCCGTCGCACCGGCGTCCACTACGACACCGACTGGTCCCGGCGCTGGCCGGCGCGCGTCGCCCGGGCCGTCATCGTCGACGACCTGCTGCGGCCCATGGTTGCCGTGCTCGGGTCGCCCCTCGTCACCGGGCTCGACCGCCTGGCCGACATCGAGGCCCCGGCCATCTTCGCCGCCAACCACCACAGCCACGTCGACACGCCGCTGGTGCTCACCTCGCTGCCCGCCCGCTTCCGCCATCGCACCGTCGTGGCCGCGGCCGCCGACTACTTTTTCTCCAGCCGGGCCAAGGGGGCGTACTCGGCTCTCACCATCGGGGCCATCCCCATCGAGCGCACGAAGGTCAACCGGCGCTCGTCCGATCTCGCCGCCGAGCTCATCGACGACGGCTGGAACCTGGTGGTCTTCCCCGAGGGCGGCCGTAGCCCCGACGGCTGGGGCCAGGACTTCCGGGGGGGCGCCGCGTACCTGGCCATCCGTTGCGACCGCCCGGTGGTGCCCGTGTTCGTGGAGGGCACCCGCCGGATCCTCAGGAAAGGCGCCCGGTTCCCCACCCCTGTCGGTCGGCCCCTCGCTCGGGGATCCGGCGTGCGGGTGACGTTCGGTTCGCCACTGCTCCCCCAGGCGGGCGAGGACTCCCGCCGTTTCGCCGTTCGGGTGGAGGCCGCGGTGGCCGCCCTGGGCGACGAGGGTGCAACCGACTGGTGGACGGCCCGCCGCCGCGCCGCCGCCGGTGCCACACCTCCCCTGACCGGCCCCACCACGGCGCCATGGCGGCGCGCCTGGGCCCTCGACGGCGACCGCCGCAGGGGCAGCACCGACCGGGCCTGGCCCTGAGCCCCGTTCCCACCTGAGTGGCATGGCACACTGAGGGCCGGCACCGGCGAAAGGGTGGGATGCAGATGCGGCGGGAGCGGGTCACGGTTCTCCTGGCGGTCATCCTGCTCGTGGCGTCGGCGGGATTGGCGTCAGCGTCAACGACACCGGCTGCCGACCAGCCCCTGAGCAAGAAGGCGGGGGCCCTCGCCAAGGTCCCGGGGGCGGTGCTGCACGCCGTCCAGGGCGATGGTCAGCCCGCCGGCTCCCTCGCCGACCGCAGCGTGCGCACCGATCCTGCCGGGCGCATCGAGCTCGACTTCCACGCCGCCGGGCCCACCGGTGCCTCCGAGGAGGCCGACCTCGTCGCCCTCGGGGGCGACGGCATACGGAGCCTGAACCTGTCGCCCGACCTGAACATCTCCATGGGGATGATCGAGGCGTGGCTGCCCACCGACGCCGTCCTCGCGGCCGCCGCCCTGCCGTGGGTCACGTCGGTCACCACGCCCGCCTACGGCCACACCAGTGCCGTCACCGGATCCGGCGAGGCCCTGCACGAGGCCGCCCTGGCCCAGGCCAAGGGCATCACCGGTGCCGGCGTGACCGTCGGCGTCGTGTCCGACGGCGTCCTCAACCTGGCCACGTCCCAAGCGGCCGGCGAGCCGCCCGAGGTCACCATCGTCGACCCGACCACCTTCGGGGCGGGCACCGGCGACGAAGGCACGGCCA
>JBPCJV010000175.1:0-4923 GCA_051004925.1 Acidimicrobiales bacterium
GTCCCCGGCCGAGGGTTGAAACACTGACGGCCGGGTCGACGTCGGTGACTGGAGGCACGACCGGGGACTACTCAGCTCAGCCCGGAACTGGCGGATAATCGCAGGGTCAGCGACTCGCGAACCGACCTTGCGTTCTACGTTCGCAACGTAGAAGTCGCCGGTTCGAGTCGGTCACCTCCACCACTGGTTTCCGCAGGTGGGGGCACGTGCCGCCGACGGCAGCCACGGTAGGCGGAAACCTCCAGGAGATCGGGAAACCGGTGTCAACCGGTGTCGATAGTTACTCTGCCCCGGTATGCTCCGTCACGGTGGCTGGGCGGGAGAGGGACGGCGCTGCGAGGAGGGTTCGGGCTTCGAAGCGAACCAGTACAGCCCGGCTGGCGGTGCCCAGCGGGACTGGGCGTTGTGCGGATTGCCAACCAGGGCCGGGGGTGGCATCGGCACGCGGCCCGAATCACCATCATTGTCTGTACCCTCCCCATGGCCGTGTTCCTTGTCTGGCTGGTCGTCAAGATGGCGGTCGAGATCGTGAAGGATCGCTGTGAAACAGGCGACGAAGCCGACAGGTCGCCGTAGGACGCCTCCCCCCATCGAGTTCGGTCAGCGCCCTCCGGCCGCGGGAGCCGTGGGGACCGGGCCCACGACCTTGCCGGTGCCCCCGCCCGCCTTCACGCACTGTTGGTTCACGGTGCCGAACTGGTTGCCCGACCACACGTTGGCGTCGCAGCGGTAGTTGTTGTCGGCGGCGTCGGCCGCGACCCAGACGATGAACGGGTCCTGGGCGTTGAGCTGGGCGATGAGCGCCTTGTCGAGGCCGTTGCCGTGCGCCTTGTTGCCCGACAGGATGTGATCGGTCACGCCCTCGTTGACGAGAATCCCGGTGAGGACGTTGTTGTTGGCCACGTTGCCGGCGATCGTGTTCCCCCCCACGCCCACCTCACCGCTGCCGGGGAACGGGCCGAGGATCTCGATCCCGCCGCCGACGTTGTCCGACGTGTTGTTGCCGGCCACCGTGTTGCCATACGAGAGGGAGACCTCGGTGGTCCCCGCGTTGTGCAACAGGATTCCCGACGAGTGGTACTCGTCGAAGAAGTTCTGGACCTCACGGGTTCGGAGGCCGGTCTTCGAAATGGTGTTGCCGACGATCTGGTTGAAGCCATTGTTGGCCTGCGGGAAGGCGTTGCGGAAGGCCGTCACCATGACTCCGGCCAGCGCGCTCCTGACGATGCGGTTGCCCGCGACCACGTTGTGCTGCGCGCCGGGGCCCTCGATGCGCACACCCACGCCCTGCACCAACCGGCCCAGCGGCCCGAGCTCGCCCGGCTGGCCGCCGCACACCGTCTGGCCGCCTCCGGGGGGCCGGTTGAGGAGGTCGTTGTCGGTCACGTCGTTGTCGACCACCGTGTTGCGGTTCGACTGCTCGATCAGGGCCACACCCGAGTAGGGGCCGTTGCCCACGACGGTGTTGTTGGAAAGCCTGTTGCCGTTGGAGGCGAGCACGGCGATGCCGTCGCCCAGGTCGCAGGACGGAGTGCCGGGATCGTCGGAAGGCTGGGAGTTGCGGCCGGTCACCACCCGGTAGTTCACGTTGTCGACGGCACGGATGTCGATGACCGTGTTGCGCCCGCCGCCGGCGATCAGCACGCCGGCGTCGAAGCCCCGGACGGTGCCGTTCCTCAGGGTGACTCCGCGGACCTGGCGCAGGACCACACCGGCCTGGTCCGGGCCCGAGCCCCGGGCCTGGGGGTTGCCCGAGACCCGGTGACCGTTGAGGTCGACGGTGATGTTGTCGGCGGCGATGACGAGGCCCGTGCCGGGACAGGGCCCGACGTTGGCGGTGAGCACGGTGGTCTTGGTGATGACGGTGCCGCAGGCGAGGGGCGCGGCCGCCGCCGTGTCGACCAGTCCCGTCGACAGCATCAGGAGCGCAAGCGCGACAGCGGCGGCCACCTTCCGCACCCGACGAGCCGCCTTCGGTCCTGACGAGGTCAAGGTCATCAACCGTCCTCCCGCATCGCTTCCCGCTGTTCTGGCGGCAAGGTAACACCGGTGGCTCTCACCGGGTAGGGCCACGACACACATAGCGGGCCGGCGGACGAAGCGCCTCCTTCCCGTTGGAAACGAAGGAAGCGGCCGCCACGTGCTGAAGTGGGGCGGGTGGATGCCGAGGCCGCGCTGGAGATGCTGGCCGCCGCGCTCGAGGGCGGCGGTGAGCTCCGGGCCGGGCAGGTCGCCATGGCCGAGGCGGTCACCGAGGCCGTGCGCGACGAGCGGCCCCTGGTGGTGCAGGCGGGCACCGGCACGGGCAAGACGTGGGCCTACCTGGCCGGGGCCCTCCTCGGCACCGACGGCACCGTGGTCGTCGCCACCGCCACCAAGGCGCTGCAGGATCAACTCGCCGGCAAGGACCTTCCCGCGGTCGCCGCCGTCGGGCTTCGTCCCGATCTGACCTGGGCCGTCCTCAAGGGCCGGAGCAACTACCTCTGCCGCCAGGCCGCAGCGGAGGCGGCCGGCGACGCCGACAGGCCGAGCCTGCCCCTGGAGGGAGCGGCGCGTCCGGCCGTCGGCAGGGAGGTGACCCGGCTGCTGGCCTGGGCGGGCGACACCGGGACCGGCGACCGGGCCGAGCTGTCGTTCGAGCCCAGCGCGGCGGCGTGGTCGTCGGTGAGCGTGGGATCCGACCAGTGCCCGGGCGCCCGGGAGTGCCCGAGCGGGCGGGAGTGCTTCGCCGAGGCCGCCTACGAACGGGCGCGCCAAGCCGACGTGGTCGTCGTCAACCTCCATCTGCTCGGCGCCCACGTGGCCTCGGGCGGCTACGTGCTGCCCGAGCACGACGTGCTCGTCGTCGACGAGGCGCACGAGGCGCCCGACGTCATGGCCAGTGCCCTCGGCGTCACGCTCACGCCCGGTCGGGTGGCCGCCGTCGCCCGGCTGGCCTCCGCAGCCGACCTGGCCCGCTACCGCGACGGCCTCGACCGGGCCCTCGCCCCGCTGGTGGGGACCCGCCTGGCCGAGGGGGCGGCGGCCGTGGCGTCGGTCGGCGAGGCGCTGACCGACCTGGCCCAGGCGGCGCGGCGCGAGCGCGCCGCCTTTCGCGGTCTGGACGACGATCCCGCTCTCAAGGCCCGGCGGGAACGGGCGGCCAAGGCCCTCGACTCCCTCACCACCGACGTCGACATCGTCCTGGCCGCGGGCGACGAGCAGGTGACCTGGATCGAGCAGTCCGGTTCCCAGCCCGCGCTGCGGGTGGCACCGATCGACGTCGGCCGCGCCATGGCCAGAGGGGAGTGGGTGTCGGCCACGCCGATCCTGACCTCGGCCACCATCCCGGCCGACCTCGGCGCCCGCCTGGGCCTGGGCGCCGAGGCGGTGAGCCTCGATGTGGGCAGTCCCTTCGACCACCGGCGCCACGCCCTGCTCTACGTGCCCCTGCTGCCCGATCCCCGCCACGGCGGCCACGAGGCCGCGGCCCACGCCGAGTTGGAGTTCCTGATCGGCGCGGCCGGGGGGCGCACGCTGGCCCTGTTCACCTCGTGGCGGGCCATGCGCGCCACCCACGGCGCGCTCGCCGACCGCCTCCCCTACCGGGTCCTCGCCCAGGACGACCTGCCCAAGCCCGCGCTGCTCGACGTCTTCCGGGAGGACGAGGGGTCGTGCCTCTTCGCCACGATGGGGTTCTGGCAGGGGGTCGACGTCCCCGGCGCGGCGTGCTCGCTGGTCGTCATCGACCGACTCCCCTTTCCCCGGCCCGACGACCCGGTGACCCAGGCCCGGCGGGAGCGGGCGGGCGCCGCCGCCTTCGCCGCCGTCGACCTCCCCCAGACGGCCACCCGCCCGGCCCAGGGCGCGGGGCGCCTCACCCGCAGCCGCACCGACCGGGGCGTCGTCGCCGTCCTCGACCCGCGGCTGGCCGAGTCCTCCTACCGGCCGTTCCTCCTGGCCGCCCTGCCGCCCATGCGCCGCACGCGCGACCGGGCCGACGTCACCGCCTTCTTCGCCGGGGCCGAGGCTTGACCCCCTGCCTCCACCGCATCCCCGGTGGGAAACGGCTCAAGGGTGAGCCCGGGGAGCCGATAACCAAGGAATGACGGCGAGCCAGGTGGGACCCGCGCCCGATCGTCGGCGCGGGTGATGAACCGGCGCTGGATGGCGCCGGCCCTGGCCCTCGTGATCGTCGCCATGCTGGGTGCCGACGCCGGGGTGATCCTCGCCCGCATGGGCGGCGACGACTCGGTGACACAGGAGGTCCCGGACTATCTCGAGCCCGTCCTGGCCGAGGTGACGGCGTTCGTCGAGCAGGCCCGGGGACTGAAGTTCAAGCGCCCGCCCAAGTTCGCGCTCGTGCCCGACGACCAGTTCGAGAGCCTCCTCCAAACCGACGCCGACTCTGAAGAAGGAGACGACGACTCGGACGATCCGGAGTCGTTCCTGGGCGTGATGCGGGCGCTGGGCCTGTTCGACGACACCGTCGATCTCGACGCCACCGCCGAGGAGCAGGTGAGCAACGTCATCGGCTACTACAACTTCGAGACCAAGGCGCTCTACGTGCGGGGCGTCGAGGTCACGCCCTACGCCAAGGAGATCCTCGCCCACGAGCTGACCCACGCCCTCGACGACCAGCATTTCGGGCTCAACCACTCCGAGCTCCGTGATGAAGACGCCACTGACGCCTTCTCCGCCTTCCAGGCCCTGGTCGAGGGCGACGCGGTGAACGTCCAGCTGCAGTGGCACGCGTCCCGCTCACCGGAGGAACGAGAGGTCATCGAGGCCGCCGACCTCGAGGCCGCGGGTGGCTTCGGCGACGGGTCGGTTCCCGACGTGTTCGCCACCGCCGCGGCCTTCCCCTACTTCGTCGGCCCCCGCTTCGTCGCCGCCGTGCGGGACGAGGGCGGCCAAGCCGCCCTCGACGCCGCCTTCCGGCGC
>JBPCJV010000176.1:0-6238 GCA_051004925.1 Acidimicrobiales bacterium
GCCGAGGCCGGCTTCTCCGGGCTGTGGACCTGGGACCATCTGGCCGGCAGCGTCCACGGCGCCGATTCGGTGCTGGAGTCGTGGACGCTGCTCGCCGGCCTGGCGTCCACCGTCGAGGGCCTGGCCATCGGGCCCCTCGTGCTCAACGTGGCCAACCGCCACCCCGTCCTGGTGGCCACCCAGGCAGCGACGCTCCAGGAGATGAGCGGTGGGCGGGTGATCCTCGGCCTGGGCGCCGGGGGCGGGCGGGAGACGCCGTACGCCGCCGAGCAGCGCGCCCTGGGCCGCGACGTGCAATCGGACCCGGCCCGCCGCCGCCGGCTCGACGAAGCCGTCACCGTCGTGCGCCAGGTCTGGACCGGCGCGCCCGAGGGCTTCGACGGCCGCTCCTACCGGCTCGAGCCCAATGCCTCGGGCTTCCCCAGGCCCGACCCGCCACCGCCGATCGTGGTGGGTGCCTTCGGCCCGAAGATGTCGACGCTGGCCGGTCGCATCGGTGACGGCATCAACGTCCAGGCCTTCCACCCCCGCGTCGAGGACCTCGTGGTCCTGGCTCGCCGGGCCCGGGCCGACGCCGGCGGCGACCCCGACGCGTTCCTGGTCACCGCCTTCGCCGGGCTCGACCCCCGCTGGCTCGACCACCACAGCGCCGAGCGCTCCCGCCTCGTCCGCCTGGGGGTCCACCGCCTGATCCTGGTGGTGGACCCCCCCTTCGACGTGGCCGAGATCCGCGCCGCGGGGCGGCTCATGGCCCGCAGCCGGACCTGAGCCAACTCAGGTCACCGAGACGCTTGAGGGCAGGTTCGCCGTGCCGGCCGCCTTGTTCGTGCAGAACCCGAAGTCCTTCGACACGCCTCCCGGGGCGATCGGACCCAACCAGTCGAGAAGCGTCACTGTCGCGTTGGCGCTCGATCGGGCGATGGTGCCATTCCCCGAGTCGGTGATCCCGACCTGGGTGCCGAGGGTGAACATGATGACACCGGGGTGGACGCTCCGCTCGTTGGGTTGTCGATCTGCACGGTGGCGCAAGGGTGGTGGCGGAGGCGGCGGACGAGGCACCGTCGTGGTCGTCGTCGGCGAAGGGATCGTGTGGTCGTGGTGGTCGGCCCCGTCGAGCCCGACCCGAAGCCCTGGGCCCACCGGTCGTAGAGCACGTTCTGGTAGCTGGGGTCGCTGAACCACGGCTGGTTGTACACACCGGGCCCGTATTCGTGAGGCGAGTACACGATCCGGTTGGGCTTGGACAGGCGGACGGGCAGCTGGCCCACGGCCTCGAGGGCCCCTGAACCCCCCGTTGGCAGTCCTTTCGGCCCCCTACCGGCGCCGCCAGACTTTGTTAGTCCCGGTAACTCATCACTCCCAGCGCCCTGCTAGTCCCAGAGACAGAGGTCCGCGAGGAAGTCCCGCACCAGCTCCGGCCAGGCGCGGATGCCGGCCAGGTCGGTGGCCACGTGCACCTCGCTCAACACCAGCAGCTCGGCCAGCGACTCGGCCATCGGTGCGGGATGAGCGGGGTCGTCGGCCCAGGCGAGGATGAGGGTGGGGACGACGATGCTGCGCACCTCGTCGCGAATCGGCAGGTCGGAAGCGGCCGCTCCCCGCAGGATGGCGGGGACGGCCTTCTCCTCCATCGTCAGCAGGTGGCGGGCGGTGACGTCGCCGGCTCCGGGCAGCTCCTCGGCGAAGATCCGGGGCTGGGGTTGGCGGCGGACGGCGTCGGCCCACGCCGGCAGCCCCCGCGCCTCGACAACCTGGGCCGCCCTCTCACAGTGCTCGGCGTCGGGAGGGCGTGCCTCCCAGGCCGGAGGCGGAACAGCCAGCACCATGGCCTGCACCCGCTTCGGCGCCCGCAGCGCGGTCCACAAGGCGACCGCCGCTCCCATGGCCGCCCCGCCGGCCACGAAGGGTCCCGACCCCCCGGCCCGCAGCATGTCGTCGACCATGCACGGCCACCGGTAGGCGCGGTCGTAGTACTGCATGGCCTCGGTCTCGCCGTGGCCCCGGGCGTCGTAGCGCACGACACAGGCCACGTCGTTCACCGGAGCCCAGTCGAACAGCCCCAGCTCGTCCTCATGCGCCCGCGAGCTGGCCATGGCGTGGGCCCAGACGAGGGTGCAGTCGCTCATCGGCGACCCGCCCTGCAAATCGTCTGGTGCCCCATGTCGGTGCCCTCGCTCGACGCCGCCGAACACCGGCAACGCCTGGTTCCCAGAGTGGACGACAACGGGGCGGTCGGCAATAGCGCCCAACAGCACGTAGATGCGAAACGCAGCTACCCGGGTGTCAGCGCACGAGGGTGGGCTGGCCGCAGGTGGCCGGGTCGAATGCGTCAAGAAGGGCGGCGACGTCCACCTGACCGAGCTTGAGCCCCAGGGCCGCGAAGGTCGGTGACAGAACCTCAGTGGAGACAGCGCTAACCGCGTTGTTGACGATGGTGAGCACGGCGTTTGCGACCCGAGAGACAGTCACGCCTAGGGGTAGTGCCCCCAGCAGGGTGACGGTGATCTGGCCGCCGGTAAGGGTCACGCCGGGAGGGACCGCGGGCGTCGTCTTGGGCGAGGCGGTCGGTGTGAACTCCCCGGGGTACGTGAACGACGCGCTGTTGCTGGCCGACGCGCTGTTGGCCGAAGCCGGGCCCACCTGGACAGACGCCACGGGGATCCCCAGCAACGTCACGGAGAGCGTCGTGCTGACCGAGGTGGTGATGGGCGTGGAGTCGACCCCGACAGTGATCGACTGGGGCGAGGAACAGATGACGTTGGTGAGGGTGCCGGTCGCTCCGGCGGAAGTCATCTTCACCGGTATGGGGCCGCTCACCTCCAACAGCCCGAGGCCCAGGGCGTTCGCGTTGAGAACTGGGGTCAGGGTCTCCTCGACCTGGGCGGTCGCCACCGAGCCCCCGACAGGCCCGATGTAGGTCTGGGCCGGCTCGATGACCGTCAGTCCGAACTTGGTGCTGAGGCTGCCGACCCCGACCACGGGCAAGGTGAGCGTGGTGCCGACGTCGACGAAGTTGTTCTTGTTGGCCAGCTGGGCGGATGCGTTGATCAACTCGAGCACGTTGATGCCGGTCGACGCCACCACCCCGGCACCCTGCTGCGCGGTGATGAAGTCACCCAACTGGAAGCTGCTCGTGCCCGCCAGCACCAGCGCGGCCAACCCGCTCACACTCGCTCCGAGGACCGTGTTCTGGTTGTTCAACACAGTACCCGTGGCGGTGAGCAACTGGCCGAGTGTGATGTTCGACGTGAGAAGGGTGTCGACGCTCCCGAAGCCCAGCTGGGTAGCCAGGGCGCCGAGCTCGATGTAGGAGGTCGCCAGACCCTGGTGGGTGACGGCGCCCAGGCTGACGGTGGCGGGACGCTGTCGAGCGAGCTGGCATCGTCGATGCTCGCCGAAGTGCAGCGTGGCCCCACCGCCCAGGCCGACGACCCGGTGATCAGCCCCCGCGAGGAGGAGGTCCTCCAGCTCGTCGCCGACGGCCTCTCACTGCCCGAGGTGGTAAAGCGCCTCTTCATAAGGTCAAGACGGTGAAAAACCACCTCGGTTCGATCTACGGAAAGCTCGACGCCCGAGACCGAACGCAGGCGGTGCTGCGAGCCGTACGTATGGGAATCATCCGCCTCGACTGACCGCCCGGTTCCGCCCTGGCACGGCGGATCAATCTTTCCAGTGCAGTTGCCGATAGATCTCTGGACAGTGGTACCAGGTTTGAAGGCCATCCGACCGAAAGGCAGCAATCCATGGGCGTCATCTCGTACGTTCACCGCCGGGCCCTCCTGTGCGTCAGCGAGATCTCGAGTCGAGGCGAGCGAGGAGCGGCACTGGTCGAGTACGCGCTTCTCCTGGCCCTCATCGTCGTGTTCTGCATCCTGGCCGTGACGTTCCTCGGTGACACCGCCGCGGAGAAGTTCTCGGACATCGGCCAGTCCGTCGCCGCCACCTGACCGAACACGAATGGGTCGATTGGCCCATTCAGGTTCTGGCCGGCCCCACCGAAGACATGAGGGAGCCCACGCCGGGGCGAAAACTTCAGGAGGATTCCAATGGACATGGTCAAGTACTTCCAGAACGTGGTGGCGCCGTGGATGCGTGCCCGGTTCGGAACGAGTGAGCGTGGAGCGGCCCTGGTCGAGTACGCCCTGCTCCTGGCCCTCATCGCCGTGTTCTGCGTCGTCGCCCTGACCTTCCTCGGTGGCGAGGCCGCCGAGAAGTTCTCCGACGTCGGGAACTCCATCAGCTGATCCAGCTCACCGAGTTGGCGGAGAGAAGAGAGGCCTTCGGGCCTCTCTTCTTTCGTCATGTCCCCAGTGTGGACGTACGGCGGAACACGACCCAGTCGCCGTCGCGGAACACCTGGGTCCACGCCTCGCTGGCCGCCAGCACCGTCGCCAGCGGCTGGTCGCGGTTCCACAGGACCACGTCGATCTCGTACTTGTTCAGCAGGGAGAGGGCCTCGGCCCCGCCCGCCTTCATGGTGCGGTAGTCCTTGGCCACCTCGGCGGGATACATGTCGTAGCGGTCGTCGATGAAAACGGGTACCCGCCGGCCGAAGCGGAGGGTGAGGTAGTTGCCGACGAAGTCCTGCTGGGCGAGGACGTGGGGGGCGACGAGGAGCCCCTCCTGATCGAGAAAGGTGACGGCCTTCTCGGGATAGGCCGCCTCGGCGATCGGCGGTCTCGTCCAGATCGACGCCGCGAAGAGAACGAACATGGCGAGGATGCAGACCAGCACCGCCCGGTTGATCCGTTGTCGACCCGGTGTCTCTGCGGAGGCTCCTGACCGGCTCGACGTCTCGGTGCGGCGCAGGGCTCGGCCGAGAACCGGCGCCAGGACCACGGCGGTCACCGGCAGGTTCCTCATGGCGGTGAGGCTCATGGCCAGGAAGCCGACGACCGGGACCAGGTCGCGCCAGCTCACCTTGGACCGGGCGAGGATCACCAGAGCCACGGCGAGGAACACGAGGGCGAACCGGCCCTCCGCGCTGTTGAAGTCCGGGGATCGCCACTCCACGATGCTCGTGAAGTTGGCCCGCTTCTCGAAGATGGTGAAGGGAAACACCAGCAGGCGGGCGCCCAGGGGGTTCACCACCGCCACGGCCAGGCCGACCGCGAAGGCTCCGATGTGGCGCATGGTGTCGTACGGCCATGCCTTCCAGTCGAGCCATTGGCCGAAGCCCCGGGCTCCCAGCCAGAGCAGGCCGAGGGGGAACGATCCGTGGCACTGGACCCAGAGCCACACGATGGGGATCAGGAGCCAAGGGCTGCGCCGGTTCTCCACCACGGTGATGAGCAAGGCCATGAGGACGAGGCCGAAGAGAAGGGGTCGGGGTGACCAGTACGGGGCGCCGATGCAGATGGCCACCAGAGCGCCCAGCGTTGTCCGCAGCGGGGTGCTGCTACGGGACAGGCGGACGATGAGCCAGGCGAGACCGGCACAGAGAAAGGCCTGCTCGAGGACGACGAGGCGGTACCCACCGAGCGAGTGGGCCCATCCGTAGGTCCACTCCGGAAGCCAGCTCTGGACGGTCCAGGGTTCTCCGGCGGCGGTGAACGAGTAGGGGTCCATCCGGGGGATCCCGTGCCCACTGACGGCGTCGATACCCGTGCGCAGGTGGCTGAACATCGAGTTGTCGCCGATCGGGCGTACGCCCAACCGGAACCCGAACAGCACCAGGACGGCGGCGAACAGCGCCTCGATCCTCGGGGCCCGCACCCATCGGGTCAGCGTGGACACGTTGACCCCGGCGCCCGGTGGCGACCCCGCTCGCGACGGATGGCGGTCGACGGATCTCCGGCTACCGGCCATGCCGAGGCCCTGCCCCCCTCAAACCTGCGTCCTCGGACACCACCGCCGTCACCGGCGGCGGCGCCCGTCGTCGGTCCTGTTCTAACCGCCGGCCGACCCGTCCTGGGGGTCCGCCGCGAGCGACTCGGGTATGCCGACGTCGCCTCCGGCGCTCCCCTGATCGTCGCTGCCCTGCTGCGCCGTCTCGACCTCGGCCGGCGCCTCGGCGGCGGCTTCGGTGACGCCGACCGCGCCGGGAACCAGTTCCGCTGCGCCCTCGGATGCAGTGCCCTCGGATGCAGTGCCCTCGGATGCCCCACCCTCGGGCGCCCCGCCCTCGGCCGATCCCGCGCCGGGATCGAAGTCGGCCCAGGCGGCCTGGGCCTCGGTCTCGGGGGTGAACTCCCCGGCCTGGTACTCGCCGATGTAGTTGCCGGCCTCGTCGTAGGCG
>JBPCJV010000177.1:0-8672 GCA_051004925.1 Acidimicrobiales bacterium
CTCGACCTGCCACTCGTCGATCAGCCGCGGGGTCGGGCCGTCGAGCACCAGTGACGGGTCCACTGCGGCCGCCCGACGTGCGTTCTCGTCGACGTCGAGCAGGACCGAGCTCGCCGCTCGCCGGCGCGCCGTCTCGGTCTTGCCGCTCGCCTTGGGTCCCTCGATGACGACCGCGCCCGCGGCGCCGAGCCGGGCGTCCAGCTCGGCATCGACGATTCTGGGAAGGTAGGTCACTGGCAGGCTCCAACTCGCGACCGATTGAGGCGCCAGATTGTAGAGCTTTCAACCACCACCTCGTAGGACACGCAGCCACCGACTCGCTCTTGGCGAAGACGATGAGGAATTTGTCGAGCGTGTTCGCCTTGGCCTGCGCCGACAGCTCCGGATCGCCGAGCCAGTCGCCCTTGAACTGCTCGAAGAGGAGCGCGTCGGTGATCGTGAGGTTGAGTGCGTGACGCTCGTTGAGGCGTTCGATGATCGCCGACAGCCGTTCGGTCTGTGGATGAGGTCCTCGTTCAGGTCCAAGGACTGCTCCGCGGCGAACCGCCGGAACTGCTTCAGCCTCAGCTTGATCAGGCGCACGGCGCGCATCCTCGTTCGGTCGGACTCCAGCGCCGCTCTGCACTCACGAGGACAACCGTACGTGGCGTGTGTGACGCGCTCGCCGGTCGCTCGTTAGAAGTCCGGTAGAAGTCCCACTCCTTCGTCAACAAGAAGTAGCCCGTGCCTGCACCTTCGGTGTGGGCGAGGGGGGACTTGAACCCCCACGTCCTTTCGGACACAGGAACCTGAATCCTGCGCGTCTGCCAATTCCGCCACTCGCCCGGGCGTGAGGGGGATCCTACCGCCCGACCGCCGGCGCCCGAACGGGCCCGGCGACGCTTCCGGCCCGCGGGGGTCTGACCGAGCCGAGGGCTGGGTAAGCTCCAACGGCCCATGGGTCTCAAACAGTTCGAGCAGCGGCTCGAGCGTCTGGTGGAAGGTGTCTTCGCCAAGACGTTCCGGAGCGGCCTGGAGCCCGTCGAGCTGGGTCGGCGGCTGACCCGGGAAATGGACATGGAGCGCGTCGTGGGGATGAACGGCCGCGTCGCCCCCAACCACTTCGAGATCTCCCTCGGCCCCGACGACTGCCAGCGCTTCGATTCCGTGGCCGAGGCCCTCACCCGGGAGCTGGCCGAAGCGGTGCGCGACCACGCCCGGGAGGAGCGCTATTCGTTCATGGGCCCGGTGTCGGTCGAGCTGGCCCAGGATTCCGCCCTGGGCAAGGGCGAGTTCCTGGTGGCCTCCGAGATGCTCGAGGCGCCCGGCGGGGCCGCTGTCGGCTCGCTGGCCCTGCCCGACGGCAGCCGGGTGGTCATCGGCGAGGAACCGGTGAGCATCGGCCGCCTGCCCGAGTGCGACGTGGCCGTGTCCGACCCAAACGTCAGCCGCCGCCACGCCGAGGTGCGCCGCCAAGGCAACGACTTCGTGGTGGTCGACCTCGGCTCCACCAACGGCACCAAGGTCAACGGCGCAGGGGTTCGGGAGCGCCGGCTGGTCGACAGCGACGACATCTCCGTGGGAGGAACCCACATCCGCTTCGAGGCGTCGTAGGGACGGTCGTGCCCGACGCCCTGCTCACCATCCTCAAGTTCTGCTTTCTGGCCGTCCTCTACCTCTTCTTCGTGCGCGTCCTGCGGGCGGTGTGGGCCGAGCTGCGCACCCCGACGGCGGTCCCGGTCGCACCCGCCCCTGCCCCGGCCGCGGCCCGGGCCCCGGCACCGGCACCGGCGTCCAAGGCGTCGTGGGGCGCCAAGGCCGGCTCCCGCCTCCGCGTGGTCGAGCCTGCCGCCACCCGGGGACAGACCTACGAGCTGGGCGACGAGCTCACCATGGGCCGGGCCGAGGGCTGTCAGGTGACCATCGACGACACCTACGTCTCGCAGCTCCACGCCCGCCTCTTCCGCCGCGACAACCAGTACTTCGTGGAGGACCTGGGCTCTACCAACGGCACCTACCTCAACCGCCGCAAGGTCACCGCGCCCGCCGCCATCCGCAAGGGCGACCGCCTCCAGGTCGGCAAGACCGTGTTGGAACTGACCTCATGACCATCCTCCGGGGTGGGGGGGCCACCGACGTCGGACGGGTCCGCGAGATCAACGAGGACCGCTACCTCCAGCGCGACGACCTCGGCCTGTTCGCCGTGGCCGACGGTGTGGGCGGCCACCAGGCCGGCGAGGTCGCCTCGCAGACCTCGGTCGACACCATCGAGGCGGCCTTCGTCGAGCCCACCACCGAAGGACTGGTCGCCGCCATCGAGGCGGCCAACGACGCGGTGTGGGGCCTGGCCCAGTCGGCGTCGGAGAAGCGGGGCATGGGCACCACCCTCACGGCCGTGGCCCTGGTGCGCGAGGACGGCAAGGAGCACCTGGCCGTGGCCAACGTGGGCGACTCACGCGTCTACCTGTTCCAGCAGGGCGAGCTGTCGCAGCTGACCGAGGACCACAGCCTGGTCGAGGAGCTCGTCCGCGAGGGCCAGATCAGCAGGGACGAGGCCCGGGTCCATCCCCAGCGCTCGATCATCACCCGGGCCCTGGGCATGGAGCCCCAGGTCCAGGTCGACCACCTCCAGCTCATCCCGTACCAGGGTGACCGCCTCCTGCTGTGCAGCGACGGGCTCACCAACGAGGTCCCCGACGACCGCATCGAGTCGACCCTGCGCCGCATCCGCGATCCCCAGGAGGCGGCCCAGGAGCTGGTGCGCCTGGCCCGGGCCAACGGGGGCAACGACAACATCACCGTGGTCGTGGTCGACGTGGTCGACGACGACAACCGCTCGGGACGGGCGTCCACCGCCCTGGCCGACGACCCCAGCCCGGCGCCGGCGCCCTCCTGGGACACCGCGGGCGGTGGCACCACGTCGACCTCGCCCCGGGGTGCGGCCGCCGACTCCGGCGACCCGGGTCCCGGCCCGACGGCGGCGGGCGCCACCATGACGGCCACCGACACGGGCACCAGACCACCGACCGTCTCGCCCCAGCCGCCCCCCCGCCGGTTCACCTGGCGGGTCGCGGCCTTCGTCGTGGTCCTGGTAGCGGTCGTGGCCGTGGGCGTTACCGCGGTCGGCTGGTACGCCCGCAACACCTACTACGTGGGCCTCGAGGGCGACCGGGTGGCCCTCTTCAAGGGACGCCCAGGGGGGTTGCTCTGGTTCGAGCCCACCCTGGAGGAGGTCAAGCCGCTCACCACCAGCGACGTGCTGCCGGCCCGCCTGCCCGACCTTCGGGCCGGGCGGGAGGAAGCCACCAAGGCCGACGCCGACCGGTACGTGAACTACCTCCGCGAGGAGGCGGCGGGGCGCACCGCGCCCGGGGCGGTCCCGACGACGACGACCCCGCCGACCACCATGTTCCCGGCGCCGCCCACCACCTTCCGGTGATCGCCAACACCGCCCTGCGCGAGAACACGGTCTACCGGGCGCGGCGCAACACAGAGCTCGGATTGATCGTGCTGGCCGCCGTGCTCGTGGCCGCCGCCTACGTGCTGGCCAGCCTCGGCCGCTCGGCGTCGTTGCCCGTCGACATCGTGCCGTTCCTCGGCATCATCCTCGGGCTGCTGGCCGTCGCCCACGTGGCCACCCGGCAGCTGGCCCCCGGCGCCGACGGGATCCTGCTCCCCATCGCGGGCCTGCTGAACGGCATCGGCTACGTGTTCATCGCCCGCCTCGACACCGACCTCGCCGCCCTGCAGGCGCTGTGGACCGCCCTCGGCGTCGGCGCCTTCGTGGGCACGCTGGTGCTGGTACGCCGGGTGCGCGACCTCGAGCGCTACCGCTACACCTTCGCTCTCGTGGGCATCGCCCTGCTCCTCATGCCCCTGCTCCCGGTGATCGGCCGCAACATCAACGGCTCCCGCCTGTGGATCCGCTTTGGCACCGTCACCTTCCAGCCCGGCGAGCTGGCCAAGATCGTCCTCTGCATCTTCTTCGCCTCCTACCTGGTGGAGAAGCGCGAGCTGCTCTCCGAGGCCCGCCACCAGGTGGGGGGCATGTTCGTGCCCAACCTCAAGCACTTCGGGCCGGTCGCCCTGGCCTGGGGCGTGTCGCTGATCATCATGACGGCCGAGCGCGACCTCGGGTCGTCGCTGCTGTTCTTCACCCTGTTCATCGCCATGCTCTGGGTGGCCACCGGGCGGGCCGTCTACCTGGCTCTCGGCGGCACCATGTTCGCCGCCGGGGCACTGTTCGCCTGGAGCTCGTTCGCCCACGTGCAGGACCGGGTGACCATCTGGCTCGACCCCTGGAAGACGGCGTCGGGCACCGGCTACCAGATCGTGCAGGCCCTGTTCGCCTTCGCCGCGGGCGGCCTGGCCGGCACCAACATCGCCCAGGGCAGCCCGCAGCGCATCCCCGCGGTGTCCACCGACTTCATCTTCGCGGCCATCGGCGAGGAGCTCGGCCTGCTGGGCACCACCGCCATCGTCACCGCCTACCTCCTCATGGTCGGCACCGGCATCCGCATCGCCCTGCGGGCCGAGCCCCCCTTCGAGAAGCTCCTGGCCGCCGGGCTCACCACCATCCTCGGCGTCCAGAGCTTCGTCATCCTCGGCGGCGTGACCCGGCTGATCCCCCTCACCGGGATCACCCTGCCCTTCGTGTCCTACGGGGGGTCGTCGCTGCTGGCCAACTACATGCTGCTGGCCATGCTCCTGCGCATCTCCCACGACCAGTCCGAACGTGACCAGGCCGGGGCCCTGGCCGCAGCGCAAGCAACGAGCGGGACCCGGGCGTGAACCGCCAGATCCGCGGCCTCGGGCTGGGGCTCGCCGTGCTGTTCGTGGCCCTGTTCCTGCAACTCAACTGGTTGCAGGTGGTGGACGCCGACAACCTCAACGACCACCCCGGCAACACCCGGTCGGTCGTGCGCGACTTCTCGCAGCCGCGGGGCGCCATCCAGACGTCCGACGGCGTCGTGCTGGCCATGTCGACCCCGACCGACGACCAGTTCGAGCGCCAGCGCACCTACCCGGAGGGGTCGCTGTTCGCCCACCTCACCGGGTACTTCTCGTTCACCTACGGCACCGAGGGCGTGGAGCGCACCTACAACGACGCCCTCAGTGGCCGTGACCAGAAGTTCAACCTCGACCGGCTGGGCGACATCCTGCTCGAGAAGGAGAACACCGCCAACGTCACCCTCAGCGTGTCGAAGCGCCTGCAGGAGGTGGCCGCCTCGGCGCTGGGCGAACGCAACGGCGCGGTCGTCGCCCTGGAGCCCCGCACCGGGGCGGTGCTGGCCATGGTCGACTACCCGTCGTACGACCCCAACCCGCTGGCCGGACACAACCAGGCGTCGGTGCGCGACGACTGGACGGCCCTCAACGCCGACCCCTCCCGTCCCCTCCTGCCCCGTGCCTATCGCGAGCGCTACTTCCCGGGCTCGGTCTTCAAGGTGGTGACGGCCTCCGCCGGCCTGGCCACGGGAACGGCCACGGTCGACGAGCCGGTGTACCCGTTCGTCTCCGAGATCGACCTGCCCCAGACCGACCAGCCGCTGCGCAACTTCGGCGGTTCCACCTGCGGCGGGCCGCTGCCCGAGGCGCTGCGGAAGTCGTGCAACACCTCCTTCGCCCAGCTCGGGCTCGACCTCGGCGCCGAAAAGCTGGAGGCGGGCACCAAGGCGTTCGGCTTCACCACTGCTCCGCCGATCGACCTGCCCTTCGCGGTCACGTCGACCTTCCCCCCCACCTCCCTGCTGGCGCGCGACAAGCCGGCCCTGGCCAAGTCGGCCATCGGCCAGCAGGACGTGGCGGCCACGCCGCTGCAAATGGCCATGGTGGCCGCGGGCATCGCCAACGACGGCGTGGTGATGACGCCCCACGTGATGGCCGAGATCCGCGACAGCGAGGGACGCGTGGTCGAGACCTACCAGCCGGAGCCCTGGACGACGGCGGTACCCCCCGACGTGGCGAACACCGTGCGCGACATGATGGTGGGCGTGGTCGAGGGCGGAACCGGCGTCGCCGCCCAGATCCCGGGCGTGGCCGTGGCGGGCAAGACGGGGACGGCCCAGACCGGGCGCGACACCAGCCACGTGTGGTTCATCGCCTTCGCCCCGGCGGAGAACCCCACCATCGCCGTGGCCGTGATGATGGAGGACCAGCCCAACGTCAACGAGGCCACGGGCGGCGTGCTGGCCGCGCCGATCGCCAAGACCGTCATCGAAGCCGCCCTGGGGCTCGGATGAAGATCATGACCCAGACCCTGCTCGCCCACTGCCGCCCTCCGCGGTCGTAGGCTCGCTACCAGCAATGGCGCAACAGGTCTTCACCGGCCGATACGAGATCATCCGCCACTTGGCGCGCGGCGGCATGGCCGAGGTGTACCTGGCGCGCGACCTGCTCCTCGACCGGCCGGTGGCCCTCAAGGTGCTGTTCCCCGAGTTCTCCCGCAACCGGTCGTTCGTCGAGCGCTTCCGCCGGGAGGCCCGGGCCGCGGCCAACCTCAACCACCCCCACATCGTCTCGATCTACGACTGGGGCGAGGAGGCCGGCACCTACTTCATCGTGATGGAATACATCGACGGCCTCACCCTGCGGGAGGTCATCCGCGCCGAGGGACGGATCGAGCCCGACCGGGCCTCGGTGATCGGTGCCGACATCGCCGCCGCCCTCGACTTCGCCCACCGGGGGGGCGTCGTCCACCGCGACGTCAAGCCCGGCAACGTGATCATCTCCGGGATGGTGAAGGTCACCGACTTCGGCATCGCCCGGGCCTCCGACCCCCAGGAGAGCCTGACCCAGACGGGGGCGGTCATGGGAACGGCCACCTACTTCTCCCCCGAGCAGGCCCAGGGCGTGGGCATCGACCCGCGCAGCGACGTCTACTCCCTCGGGGTCGTGCTCTACGAGATGGTCACGGGACGCCCGCCCTTCACCGGGGAGTCACCGGTGGCCATCGCCTACCAGCACGTGCGCGAGGCCCCCGTCCCACCGTCGGAGGTCAACCCCGACGTACCGCCCGACTTCGAGGCCGTGGTCCTGAAGGCCATGGCCAAGAACCGAAACGACCGGTACTCCACGGCCGACGAGCTGCGCGCCGACCTGGTGCGCTTCAGCCAGGGCCAGGCCGTGCACGCGGCCCGGCCCGCGCCCGCCGCCGACGCCACCGCGGTGACTGCCGCGGCGGCCGCCACCGGTGTCATGGGTGCCACCCGGGTCCAGCCCGCGGCCGACGGGACCCAGGTGATGGCCCCCACGGGGGTGATCGCCACCAGGCCCGAGCCCGACAGACCGAGTCGCACCGGGGTCTACTTCGTGCTGCTCGTGGTCCTGCTCGGACTGCTCGCCGCCTTCCTCGTGCTGCTCGCCCGGCAGTTGGGCGTGGGGGGCTCGTCGAGCGTGATCGTGCCCCAGGTCGTGGGGTTCACCGAGGCCGACGCCGTGCGCGAGCTGGCCAACGCCGGCCTCAAGGCCAAGACCGAGGCCGTCAACGACGACACCAATGCCCCGGGGACGGTCTTCGCCCAGGACCCCGCGCCCGGGGCGAAGCTGAAGAAGGACGCCTCGGTCGCCATCAAGGTGAGCCTGGGACCGCAACCCATCGACGTGCCCGACGTGCGCAACCAGAAGGTCGACGCCGCCCAGGACGCCTTGACGGCCAGGGGCTTCCAGGTGGAGGTCGTCAACCAGGCCAACGACGACGTGGCCGTCGACACGGTGTTCGACCAGAACCCCAAACCCGGCGGCCAGGCGCCGCGCGGGTCGAAGGTCGCCATCGTCGTGTCCAGCGGCCGCGAGCAGGTACCGGTGCCCAACGTGGTGGGACGCGACCAGTCGGAGGCGGCCAACGTGCTCGGTCAGAGCGGCTTCGAGGCCGCCGTGCAGACCCAGCCCTCCGATTCCGTCGAACAGGGCAAGGTCATCCGCACCGACCCGGCGGCGCCCACGCCCCTGCCCAAGGGGTCGACGGTGACGCTGGTGGTCTCCAGCGGCCCGGCGCCTACCACCACCTCGCCGGCGGTGGTCACCACCACCCGCCCGCAGACCAGCACCACCTCCCCGCCGACGACGTCAGGCGGCGGCTGAACCCGCCCTCGAGAGGAAATTCGCCATCAGGGTCCTGCCCGAGGTGGTGAGTATCGACTCGGGGTGGAACTGCACGCCCTCGACCTCGTACCGGCGGTGGCGCAGGGCCATGATCGTGCCGTCGTCGGTGGTGGCCGTCACCTCCAGGTCGGCGGGGACGGCGGTGGGGTCGACGACGAGCGAGTGGTAGCGGGTGGCCTCGAACGGCGAGGGCAACCCGTTCAGCACACCCTCGCCCCGGTGGTGGACGAGCGACGTCTTGCCGTGCACCACCTGGGCGGCCCGGATCACCCGGCCCCCGAACACCTCGCCGATGCACTGGTGGCCGAGGCAGACACCGAGCACCGGGGTGTTGCCCGCCAGGCGCCCGATGAGGGCGTTGCTGATGCCGGCGTCGGCGGGGCGGCCGGGCCCCGGCGAGATCACCACCGCGTCGGGTTCCAGGGCCACGACGCCGTCGACGGTGATCTCGTCGTGGCGGTGGACGACGGGGTCGGCGCCCAACTCGCCCAGGTACTGGACCAGGTTGTAGACGAACGAGTCGTAGTTGTCGATCACCACGACCCTCGCACTCACGCCTCCTGGTCGCTGCGGGCCTCCGCTGGCGCTTC